>JBBQII010000817.1:0-1502 GCA_038324795.1 Gemmatales bacterium | reverse complement strand
CGAGAACGTCCGCGACGAGAAGGACGGCGAAGTCGGGATCGTCGGCTACGAGATCAACTTCAACCGCTACTTCTACCGCTACCAGCCGCCCCGCGCGCTCGAAGACATCGAAACCGACATCAAGGCCGTCGAGTTCGACGTGCTCAAGCTGCTCAAAGAGGTGGCGGGATGAATACCGTTGTACGCCGGTTCACCGACGAAATCCTCAGCGATGACATGGCGGCCATTTTGCGCGACAAGTCAACGGCGGAACGGCTGGCCATCGCTTCCGGCATGTGGCGATTTGCACGGCAATTGATCGAACGGACAACCAAAACGCAACACCCCGACTGGACCGACACGGAGTTGCAATCGCACGTGAGCCGGAGGATGTCGCATGGAACCGTCTGAACTGCTCAAGTATCTGGGCACCAGCCTGGACCGCCTCGGCATTCCCTACCTTGTCACCGGGTCAATGGCGTCCATCGCCTACGGCGAGCCACGGTTCACCAACGACATCGATGTCGTGGTGGTGCTCGCGGCCTCGCAGGTGCCGGCCCTGTGTGCGGCCTTCCCCGCGCCGGACTTCTTCTGTTCGCCCGAAGCGGCGGCCCAGGCGGTGCGGGACCGCTTCCAGTTCAACATTCTGCACCCGGCGTCGGGGCTGAAAGTGGACGTGATCGTCGCCAGCGATTCGGAGTTCGACCGCTCGCGGTTGGCGCGCGGCGTCCGTTTGCCCGCCGGGGCGGATTTCGAGACGACCTTCGCCGCCCCCGAGGATGTCATCCTCAAGAAACTCGAATACTTCCGCGAAGGCGGGTCCGAAAAGCACCTGCGCGACATCGTCGGCATCCTGAAGGTGCAGGCCGAACGGATCGACCGGGTGTATCTCACGGACTGGATCGCTCGCCTGGGCCTGGCGGCCGAGTGGGCCTTGATCGAGCAACGCCTGACGGAGGGCACGCGATGAGTACGGCCACACTCGACACGACGACCGTCCGGCGGTGGAAGCGGTATCCGCAGTACCGAGTTGTTCGCACGGAAACGCTGACCGAACTGCCGTCCCATTGGCGAACGAGTCGCCTCAAGTTCATGACTCGGATTAACCCCGAAGTTATCAGCGAAGACACGCACCCCGATTACGAACTCCAGTACATCGACATCAGCAACGTCGATTCCCTGGGCCGCATTCACGAGGAACAAACTTTCCGGTTCGAGGATGCCCCCAGCCGCGCACGACGACGGGTTCGGCATGGTGATGTGATCATCTCCACGGTTCGCACCTACCTCCGAGCCATTGCAACCATCGAGAACCCGCCCGGCAACCTCATCGTCTCGACGGGATTTGCCGCGCTTCGAGCTGGGAAAGGTTACGACCCCGGCTTCCTGTCGCGCTTGATCCAATCGAACGAGTTCGTCGATTCCGTGGTGAACCATTCCGAAGGCGTTGGCTATCCCGCCATCAACCCGACGGAGTTGGGTGGGCTTCCGGTCTGGGTGCCCCCGCTTCCCGAGCAGCGGGC
>JBBQII010000816.1:0-1504 GCA_038324795.1 Gemmatales bacterium | reverse complement strand
GCTTTTCGCCGGCGCGAAGGAATGGGAGACGATCCGCGACTATCAGGACGGCGGCATCGCCGGCTTCATCGACAGCATCGACTGGGGCTGGTTCTTTTTCCTTACCAAGCCGATCTTCTGGCTTCTGCACACGCTGAACGGCCTGATCGGCAACATGGGCTGGGCGATCATTGCGCTGACCCTGGTGCTCAAGGCGCTGGTGCTCCCGCTGGCCTACCGCTCTTACGTCTCGATGGCAAAGATGAAGGAACTTCAGCCCGAGATGGAGAAGCTGAAGGAAAAGGCGGGCGAAGATCGTCAGGCCCTGCAACAGGGGATGATGAAACTTTACAAGGACAACAAGGTGAACCCGGCCGCGGGTTGCCTGCCGATCCTGATCCAGATCCCGATCTTCTTTTCGCTCTACAAAGTGATCTTCGTCACGCTGGAACTTCGTCACGCGCCATGGTTCGGCTGGATCCGCGACCTCTCGGCGCCCGATCCGTCGTCGATATTCAACCTGTTCGGCATCCTGCCCTGGGGCGCGCCGCCGACCGGCAGCATTCTTGCACTGATATTCCTGGGTCTCCTGCCGCTGCTCCTCGGCATCTCGATGTGGATGCAGCAAAAGCTGAACCCACAGCCGACCGACCCGACGCAAAAGCTGGTTTTTGCCTGGATGCCCTGGATTTTCATGTTCATGCTGGGCAGCTTTGCCTCGGGCCTGGTGATCTACTGGATCGCCAACAACATCATCACCTTCGCCCAGCAATACATCATCATGCGCAGCCACGGCCACAAGCCGGACGTGTTCGGCAACATTATCGCCGGCTTTCGCCGCACGACCGCGACGGCCAATGTCGATGCCAAGCCCGCCGACAAGCCAAAGCCGAAGGGCAAGTAGCGTGGCCCCAGCCGTTTTGACCGGGGCGTGCCCGTGGAACTGACTTTCCCCCTCGCGCCCGAACCGGATGAGGCGAGCCGCGAGGCTGGACGGATGTTGTTCGCGGGGCCGGTCGATTTCCTCAAGGGCGTCGTGGCGATGGCCGGTCTGCCGGCTGCCGACCGGATCGAGGTCTGCTTTGCGGGTCGGTCCAACGTCGGCAAGTCAAGCCTGATCAATGCCGTCACCGGCCGCCGTGCCATCGCGCGGGCGTCCAACACCCCCGGCCGGACGCAGGAAATCAACTTTTTCACCGCAGGCGAACGCCACTACCTTGTCGACCTGCCCGGCTATGGTTTCGCCGAGGCGCCGCTGCCGGTTGTCGAGCGCTGGCAAAAGCTGCTCAAGGCCTATCTGGCGGGCCGCCAGACGCTGCGGCGCGCCTTCGTGCTGATCGACGCACGGCATGGCGTGAAAGAGGTGGACGAGGAGATCCTGAAACTCCTCGACAAATCCGCCGTGACGTTTCAGGCGGTCCTGACCAAGACCGACAAGATGCGGGCCAGCGCTCTTGACGACATCGTTACCGAGGTGCGCGGCGCGCTCAAAAAGCATCCGGCCGCCTATCCGGAAATCGTGCTG
>JBBQII010000815.1:0-1515 GCA_038324795.1 Gemmatales bacterium | reverse complement strand
GAAGTGGCCGCCTATCCGTTCACCACGCGCGAACCGGTCCCGGGAATGATGGACTGGGAAGACGTGCGCCTGCAACTGATCGACCTGCCGCCCATCACCGACGAATTCTACGAACCGTTCATCACCGACTTCACCCGTCAGGCCGATGCCGCGGCACTGATTCTCGATTTGGCCGATGACGACGGCCCGTTCGCCCTGCAAACCGTCATCGACAAGCTGCGCAGCTACCGCCGGATCCTGGTCGGTCAACCGCCCGCCGACGGCAACGACGATCCGACCGTTTTCCACTTGAAGACACTGCTGGTCGCCAACAAAAGCGACGCCGACGGTGCGGCTGACCGGCTCGAGATCGCGAAGGAAATGCTGGGCGATGCGTTCCCGGTTCACGTCATCTCCGCGGAGAACAGCGAAGGGCTGGATACGCTGAAAACACTGCTGTTTCAGCGGTTGGACGTGATGCGCATCTATGGCAAGCTGCAGGGCAAACCGGCCGACATGACCTCGCCGTTCACGATCCCGATCGGTGGCGACGTGATGGACTTCGCCGAGCGCGTACACGCCGACTTTGCCGAGGGGTTGAAGTCGGCAAAGGTCTGGGGCAGTGCCGCGTTTGACGGTCAGACGGTGAAACGCGACCATGTATTGCGGGACAAAGATGTCGTGGAATTGAGCATGTGATGTTGTATTTACCAGTGCGTTGGTTACAATCGCCGATGAATTGCCCCAACAGCTGACGACTCGCGCTTGACATAAGATGAACACCGAAACTGCCATCACCGAATCGCCCGCGGAACCGACGAAGTACATCGTCCGCCATGGGGCGATGCGCTTCCTCGGCGAGTTCACCGCGCCGCCCGAACTGCCGCTGATTCGCGACGCGAAAGTCGTGATCCGCTCAGAGCGAGGCCTGGAGCATGGCGAGATCGTCTGCCTGTCAAGCACGCGCGGGTTGAACTACCTGGCCGAGCCGACCAAGGGCGAGATCGTCCGGCTGATGACGGCCGACGACATCGCCCGTGTCGAGCAGATCCGCCTGCTGCAGTACAAAGAGTACGAGACCGGCAAGGCGAAGATCGCCGAGCAGCACCTGCAGATGCAGTTGATCGACGTTGAGCACCTTCTCGGTAACGAGCGGCTGGTGTTCTTCTTCCTGGCGGAGAAGCGAGTAGATTTCCGCGAACTGGTCAAGACGCTGGCTCGCGAGTTCGGCATGCGCATTGAACTGCGGCAGGTCGGCATCCGCGATGAGGCGAAGCTGCTGGCCGATTACGGCGACTGCGGCAAGCCAGTCTGTTGTAATACGCATATGGCGGTGATGCCGCCGGTGTCGATGCGAATGGCGAAGCTGCAGAAGTCGACGCTCGACCCGACGAAGATCTCGGGGCGCTGCGGGCGGTTGAAATGTTGCTTGCGTTTCGAGCAGGATGTGTACGAAGAGTTCCAGAAGGAGTTGCCCCCGGTCGGAAGCCGGGTGGTGACGAAGAACGGGCAGGGGCGGGTGCTGGCTCAGGAGAT
>JBBQII010000814.1:0-1522 GCA_038324795.1 Gemmatales bacterium | reverse complement strand
TCTGCTGCAGACACTGGCCGGCCAACTGGTGCTGGGCGACGGCGGGCCGATCAGCGTGCCGCCCAACAGCACGATTTCGATCGCGGCCGACGGCTCGATTTCCGGCAGCCCGGCCGGGGCGGCCAGGAATGTCTCGCCGATCGGTCGCCTGAAGCTGGTCAACCCTGCCGGCTCCGACATGGCGCGTGGCGGCGACGGCCTGTTCCGCATGAAGGACGGTGCCGAAGCGCCGGTCGATGCGCGCGTGCGCGTGGCCGCAGGCGCGATCGAAGGCAGCAATGTCAACGCCGTCGAGACCATGGTCGGCATGATCACCCTGGCGCGGCAGTTCGAGATGCAGATGAAGTTGATGCAATCCGCCGATGCCGCCGCCCGCAAGGGTACGCAACTGTTGGCAAGCAACGGCTAAGCGCGCCCCCCCCGCCAATTTGAACAACGGAACCAGCCCATGATTCGCTCCCTGTGGATTGCCAAGACCGGACTCGATGCCCAGCAGACCCAGCTTGACGTCATCTCCAACAATCTGGCCAATGTCAGCACCAACGGCTTCAAGCGTTCGCGTGCCGTGTTCGAAGACTTGCTGTACCAGAACCTGCGCCAACCCGGGGCACAGTCGTCGCAGACCACGCAGGTACCGACCGGGCTGATGGTGGGCACCGGCGTGCGGCCGGTGGCCACCGCACGCATGTTCACCCAGGGTAACCTGCAGCAGACCGGCAACAACCTCGATATCGCCATCAACGGCCAGGGCTTTTTCCAGGTACAGATGCCCGATGGTACGGTCGGCTACAGCCGTGACGGCAGCTTTCATCGCGATTCCGGCGGCGTGATGGTGACTTCCAACGGCCATCCCTTGCAGCCCTCCATCACTGTTCCCGCCAATGCGCTGACGATCACCATCGGCCAGGATGGCACGGTGCAGGCGACCGTGCCCGGGACGGCGGCACCGACCACCCTGGGTTCGATCACGTTGGCGAACTTTGTCAATCCCGGCGGCATGCAGCCGCTCGGGCAAAACCTGTTTGCCGAGACCGCCGCATCAGGCACGCCGCAGTCGGGCGCGCCCGGCAGCAATGGTCACGGTGTGCTCAATCAGGGCTATGTCGAGACCTCGAACGTCAACATAGTCGAGGAGATGGTGTCGATGATCCAGACCCAGCGTGCCTACGAGATCAACTCCAAGGCGATCCAGACCTCCGACCAGATGCTGCAGAAGCTGACGCAACTGTAAGCCCGCGTCCGAGCCCCGCCCGCAACTTCACCAGAACCCGGACTCCGATGAATCCCACACACAAATCCGGCCGCACGCCCAAGCGCGGCCGCAGCACCGTTCCTGGCATGCTCGATCGCAGTCTCGCGCCCCGCTATTGGCGGCGCGACACGCCGCTGGCGGTCGTGCTGATCGTCTCATTGGCGGCAATTGCAGGTTGCGCCCCGTTTCCCAAGGTAGAAGTGCGCGAACCGACCTCGGCCCGGCCGCTACCGCCGCCAAGGACCGTCCAGCTCAACGGTGCGATCTACC
>JBBQII010000813.1:0-1522 GCA_038324795.1 Gemmatales bacterium | reverse complement strand
CGGCCGAACAGGAAGTCGATCAGAAACTCATTTGCCTCGAGTTCAAGAAGATCGACGGCATCCTGCGTGCCACCAAGTGCGAAATGACCAACGACGGCAAGAAGTTCATGACCTTTGAAGTGACTGACATCAAACACCTCGAAAAAGTCGACAAAAAACTGTTCGACCTCGCGGATTAACCTCAACTCAGGCGAGCGGGGGGTGTAAACCCCCTGTGTTTTTACTCCCATGCTCCTGCACTCCTACATTGTGGCCAAAGGCGAAGGCAAGCAGACGCTGGCTTCCTTCCTGCGCGCCAAACTGAACCTTTCCTGGTCCAAGGCCCGGGAACTTGTCGTCAAACACCAGGTCCGCGTGGCCGGGCAGCCGACATCCGACCCGGCCCAGCGGTTGAAGGTCGGCAATCGCGTCGAAGTGCACGGCTTTTCGCCCGTGAGCACGACACCAAAGCAGGGGAAGAAGGCACCGCCCAAAACGAAGGCGCCCATCAACAGCGGTCCGATGCCGATCGTGGTCTACGAGGATGATGCCGTCGTCGTCGTCAACAAGCCGGCCGGGCTGACAACGATGCGCCACGCGGAAGAAAAGGCCGAGTTCGGCGAACGCGGCAAGCACTACCTGCCCTCGACGCTGGCCGATCTGCTGCCGCCTCTGCTGGGTCAGCCCGACCGCCCGCTTCGCGCGGTTCATCGCATCGATCGCGATACCAGTGGTCTGGTCGTATTTGCGCGGACAACGAAGGCGGAACAGAACCTCACCAATCAGTTTCGTGAGCACACCGTGGAACGCCGGTACCTCGCCCTCGTTCGTGGCCAGCCGAAGCCCGGGAAGATTGAATCAATTCTTGTCCGCGATCGTGGCGATGGCCGTCGAGGCACCGGCACCGGCGAAGATGGGCAGGATGCCATCACGCATGTCAAGTTGATCGAGGCGCTGGGCGACTTTGCGCTGGTTGAATGTCGGCTCGAAACGGGGCGCACCCATCAAGTGCGCATTCATCTGGGTGAAGCGGGAACGCCCTTGTGCGGTGAGCGAGTTTACGACCGCCCCGCCAACGGCAAGCCGTTTCCCGATGGCAGCGACGCCGCCCGGCCGATGCTGCACGCTGCCAAGCTCGGCTTCAAGCACCCGGAAACCGACGAGAAAATGTCCTGGACCTGTCCGCTGCCCGACGACATGGCCAAGCTGCTGGAACAGATGCGCAACGATGATTGATGCGTTTTCCCCATGATGCTCGCTCGTCTTCCCCGGTAGATGAATCCTCAGATGCGGGGGCCTGCCATGTCACGCTTGCCGTGGATCGTCATTCTGTTTCTGTGCATGGCTGCGGGCGATCTTGTCGCTCAGCCGAAGTCCGGTGAACCCCCCTTGCCCGAAGGGGCGATCGCGAGGCTCGGCACCACGCGATTCCGTCATGGCGGCATCGTTCACTTTCTGACCGTTTCACCCGATGGCAAACTGATCGGCTCGGGAAGTGACGACAAGGCCTATCGTGTCTGGAACGCACGGACTGGTGAACTCG
>JBBQII010000812.1:0-1539 GCA_038324795.1 Gemmatales bacterium | reverse complement strand
CCGTATTCGTCCCGTCCGTGCAGCCGTTTGAACATTTTGAATATCTGCTCGAAGTACCGCGCTGGGATACCGATGCCATTGTCCCGCACGTAGTAGATCGTGAGGTCGGCAGAGCCGTTGGGGCATCCGGGCCGGGGGTGCTCCTCGTCCGGATCGATGAACCCGACCTCGACCCGTTTCTGCGGCTTGTCGTTGTATTTTAGCGCGTTCGAAAGGAGGTTTACGAAAATCTCCCGGCAGCGTACCCGGTCGCATCGGGCGTGCGGCAACGGACGTGGGACGGCGATCTCCATCGACCCTTCAGCCCGCCTGGCATCCACCATCTCGATGGACTCTGACACCACCTCGTTCAAGTCCGTGTCTTCGGTTTGGATCGCCGCCCTTCCGACGCGTGAGAAGTGCAGAAGCGAGTCGAGCAGGTTGTCCATTCGCACGGTCAGCCGCATCAGTCCTTCGAGCTTCTTTCGATGCTCCTCGTCCTTCCCAGCCGCCTCTTCAAGCAATTGGTGGGCGTACTTATGGATACCGCGTAATGGCTCCTTCAGGTCGTGAGAGGCCACATAGGCGAAGGCGTCCAGCTCCTCGTTCGACCGGGTCAGGTCGGCGTTGAGATCCGCCAGCCGCTCGGCCCGGCTTACCACAAGTTCCATGATTAGCATCCGTAGCCGAACGGCGGCGTCGAGTTCGACTGTCAACCACGGCAAGGATCGCCTGCGGACGGATTCTCGGAACAGCTCGAAGCTCCGCCGGGGTGTGAGTCGGGGGCCGTTCGGTCCGGGGACGGTCGGCTTATCTTGCGGATTGCCACCCCAGTTGACCGTCTGGGTGGTTTCGGGCCGAAACCAGAGCATGAGGTTTCGGTTGGTGCGGGAGAGTGGAGTGGCAAGCAGGCCGCTCGACACGTCGGTGAACGCTGCGGCCGGAGGGTAGACGCTGGCAAGCTCATCTGTGGCATAGAGAGGACGGGTCGGGGAGGCGAACTCCGGCCGGTCGTTCAGCCATTCGCCGAGGGCCTCAAGTTCGGATTCGGTAGGGGTGTTTCCGACGCGCCACCATCGGTTGTGGTGGTACAGCGCAGCCCCGCCCGCCGCCAAACCGTCGAGCAGGGTTGGGCTGCCATCGGTCATGGTCGCCAGGCCGACGTCCTGCGCCGCCTGAGCGACGAGTTGCTGGTGTGTCCCGTCGAGTTTCAGGCGGTAGACCAGATGCTCCCTTTCCTCGGCCGCCTGATGTTGCAGGGAGACCACCTGGGCCAGGAACTCACAAGCCGCCCGCACCTGGTACGGCACGAACTTCGGCCCGGCATAGTGGTGACCGGCGATGAGACCCCAGAGTTCGTTGCCTCGGCGGATCGGCAAGGTCAGACCGGCCGTCACCCTCATGTTCTTCAAATACTCCGTGTACATGACCGACACCCCGCGCAGGGCGCAGTGAGTCATAGTGAGCGGCCGCCCGGTGTCCGGGTTGGCCAGCGGAACAAGTTCTGCAAGCGCCCCGGAAACGTCCGGCGTCGGGCGGATCCAGACCTGTTTGAACACC
>JBBQII010000811.1:0-1540 GCA_038324795.1 Gemmatales bacterium | reverse complement strand
TCTTCAGCAGCAATTCCAGCAGGTTCCCGTCCTTGGGCGGGATGGTCGGCAGCGGGTACACAGTGCGGATGACACCGTCTTCCACCAGCAGGCAACGCTTCTTCTGCTGTGGTCCCTGAGCCCATTCGATCATGCCGCGCGCGAATAACAGGTTGGCGATGTTCGGCCGGAGGATCAGGTTGTTGACAAACACCGAATGATCGGCCAGGAACAGTACCCTACCCTGCCCAAACCCGCCGCCGATGGCGAAGAAATCGCGCGACGGCTCGTAGGCCCGACCGTTGAACCGCGATGAGAACGGAAAGCCCGCCAGCGTCTCGCGACGGAAGTCGAGCGGTCGGCCGACAGGCCGGATCACGCAACTGGTGTTGGCGGCAATGGCGTTGTCGCCCCGATTGCTGAAGCCGCCGAACAGTTCCCGCAGCGGCGTGCTCTCGATCGGGAAGAACGGCTTGATCGGGCGGATGAACGGATACTCCGCGATGCCTTTCAATGCGTCTTCCTTGCCCGCGCGGATGGTGCCGTCGACATAATCGATGCCGAAGTCGAACGTCGAATTGCTTGAGCGGTCAGCGCCAACAATCAGCGTTGCTCCGCGGCGAACCGCCGTCTCGAACTGGTTGTTGACCAGCAGAAGGGACGACTCAGACCCCAGGAGGATGATGACGGTGTCCTGCGGTTGATTCAGGATCTCAAACGTATTCGAAAGTGGCTCCATCCCGGCGTCGAACAGCAGGTGCCGGAAGCAGTCCATCCCCAGCTTGTCGACGACGATCTGTCCTTCAACGATGCGCGGAGCGGCCGGTTCCTGAGCGTGCCCGGGCATCCCTGCCACCAGCATTAGCATTGCGCCGAAAAGGCACCGTCGAAGTGCGGCGGACTTCATTCGGAGGTTACCCCTGCAACGACGCACAACCGGGAGCGGGCTTCGGCGACGTCCTGATCATTGAACAGAACCTGCGTGGGCGCGTAGCGGGCCTTCTCATACAAGCCGGCCAGTCGGCCGATGTCTGTCGTCAACTTCGGCTGTTGATCGACCAGGTGGCCCGCGACCTGCTGATGGTTCCAGTGTTCCGCCTGCTGCCCGCACCGCGCCACCGACAGATGATCGAACGCCCGCACGACGTCTTCACGCGATGCAACCCGGGCCGGGTCGATCGGCCAGGACTTACGTTCTTCTTCCCGCCGCTGCCGTTCAAATGCATTGTTCAGCCGCTTCGACCGGCGGTAGTAAATCCACCCGCCGATCCCCAGGGCCGCCAGTACCGCGAGCAGCAGCCAGTTGCTGCCGCCGCCGCGGTCGTCCGACCCGGAATCGGTGTCCGCAGTCGTCATCCGGCCGCCCGTGTCGCCCGGCCCCTGCACCGGCCCGGTCGGCCTGACGTCGGGCAGTTTGAACTTGTCAGCCAAGTCACTCAGTTTGATGCCTGAGTCGGGATTCGCCGCACCGACCAGCGACTTCCACTCGTTCTGAAACGTCGACAGCACCGCTGAAGCCCCGGCCGTGCGGCTGCTGTCGCCAAGCAACTTCGCGAAGTCG
>JBBQII010000810.1:0-1550 GCA_038324795.1 Gemmatales bacterium | reverse complement strand
GAATACTGCAGGTGCCGCGCGCATTCGCGACGCGGTCCCGCATTCCATACAGGAGTCACCATGGTCACGCGTCGCACCACAATGAGGAGCCGATCCGGCACCAAGCTCTATGCCGTCAGGGATGAGAGCGGCCAGTTCAAGGACATCCAGACGTACCAGCGCGCCCATTCGGCAGACCTGCGTCACAAGTCGAAAGCGGAAACAGAGTCCGCGCGTGGTCCGCTCGAGAAAAAGGTCAGGAAAGCGGCGACCGATGTCGTCGAATCGGTCAAGAGTTCCGTGCGTGGCGCGGTCGCCGCGGTGGAGAAGGCGGCCAAACGTGCCGTGAAGCAGGTTTCAAGTTCGCGCGCGGCGAAAAAACAGGCGGTGAAGTCGGCTGCTACCAAGAACGCCGCGCGCAAGCCGGCCAAGAAAACCGCAGCAAAGAAAGCGGCGAAGAAGACGGCCAAGAAGACCGCGACGAAGGCTGTGAAGAAGCCTGCGAAGAAGCCTGCGAAGAAGGCGACCCGTGCGCCGGCAGCGAAGAAAAGAGCGACGAAGTCGCCAGGGAAGCGGACCGCAAAATGAACTGAAGGTGTCGGGAGTCCGGCTGCCGGCACGCCGGCCGGTGCCGGCGACCCCATTTGCACTTCATGCACGAAAGGGCGTGCCGCCCGGCGCCGCCACCACTGCCAATCAATGCTGATCGAACCATCCTCGCTGCCAATCGGCCTTCTGATGCCGTTCGCGCCAGCACCATCTCCACCAGCCGCAGACAGACGTCAACGCGCCGCGATCGTCGCGCGTTCCCGCAGCAACAGCTGCATGGCGGTCTGCAGTGTGGCAATGTCTTTGGTGGTCGCGCGCAATGTGGCCATATCGGCCCGCAGCGCGGCGATTTCGCCCGCCTGCTCGGCAATCCGGGCTTCGAGCTTGGCGTTTAGCCCCTGGATCGCCGCCAGCGCCACACCGTCGGCATCGACGGTCGCGATCGACTTGTCGTCGTAGCCCACACCGAACCGTTCCCGGAAGTCCTGCGCCGTCGGACCGATGTGACGGAAGCCCGCATCCCGCTCGGCCTTGTATGCCCACGTCGAGATCGGCATCGACACCACGCGGGCGAGGATGTCCGCGCCGTCGGTCGGCGCCATGTCGGTCTTCTGTTCCCGGTCGCTCGTCGCCGTGAACGCAAGCGCCCGGAACGTCCCCGTCACCGTCGACGCGCTCGCGCCCGACTGCAAGGTCGCCAGCACCGACCCGCCGCTGCCGGCGTCGTACATCCCGTCGGCATGCACGCCGCCCCGGAACCACGCGAAGTTGTTGTTGCTCCTGCCATACAGCGTCTCGGTCTGCACACCCACGCCGTAGGAGGTTGGCCCCCACAGGTTAAGCATCTGCCGCGTTTGCGAGCCGAAGTCCAGTTCGCCGTTTGAATTGATTTTCACCGACCGCGTCGTGTTGCCGGCGCCGTCGATCGCGGTGACGAAGCGTACGCCGCCGGTGGCGCGGGCGGCGAACTCGTTTGCCGTCGTCGTGAAGAAGTCGGCGTCACTGAAGTCCGCCCACGCGAA
>JBBQII010000809.1:0-1554 GCA_038324795.1 Gemmatales bacterium | reverse complement strand
GCTGCGCCTCAAGCGCGCGATGCAGTCCGAAGGGCTGCCCTTTGCCAAGCTGCGCTTTGTGCTGAACCGCGCGCCGGGGTTCACCGACCTGACCGGCAAAAGCCGGGTCAAGCGGTTGGCCGAAAGCCTGGGCATCGCGATCGAGGTACTGATGCCCGATGGCGGCCGTCAGGTTACGCAGAACAGCGATCACGGCGTGCCGATGGCCGAGGGCATTCCCAAGAACGCCCTGCGCAAGGAAATCGCCAAGTTGGCCAAGTCAGTTCACGAGGTCAACCAGTCGGCCGAGACCGTCAAGGCGCGCGCGCGCGCGTAAGGCCCTTTGTAGAAAGCTGCCGCCATGTTCTCGAAGTTCAAAAAGCCTGACGCCCCCCGCCCTGCCGGTGCCACCGCACTGGCCCCCGCGCCCAAACCCGGCGCGAATGTGACGCCGATGCCTGCGCCCAAGGCCAGCCTGATGCGTGCCATGCCAAGCAAGGCCGGCGAGGTCGCGCCGCAGGACAAGGAGAAGAAGCGCAAGGAAAGGCTGAGCGAGATCAAGCTGGAGTTGCACAAGGCGCTGCTGGACAACCTGAACCTTGCTGCGCTGGAGAAAGCGAGCGAGTCCGAGTTGCGTCAGGAGATCACCGCGATTTCCGGCGAGACGCTGGAACAGATGGGCGTGGTGCTGAACCGAGAGGAGCGCCAGCAACTCAACCAGGACCTTTATGACGAGGTGACGGGCCTCGGTCCGCTGGAAACCCTGCTCAAGGACGACACGATCAACGATATCCTGGTCAACGGCCCGCAACAGATTTTCGTCGAACGGGCGGGCAAGCTGAGCCTGACCGACGTGACGTTCAAGGATGAAAAGCACCTGTTGCGGATCATCGACAAGATCGTTTCGGCCGTGGGCCGCCGGGTCGATGAAAGCAACCCCTACGTCGATGCCCGCCTGGCCGACGGCAGCCGCTTCAACGCGATGGTGCCGCCGGTCGCGGTGGACGGATCGCTGGTTTCGATCCGCAAGTTCAAAAAAGACAAGCTGGCCATCGACGATCTGGTAAGATTCGGCGCTTTTACCGAAGAGATGGCTGCATATCTGCAAGCCGCCGTTGCGACGCGCCTGAACGTCATTGTCTCGGGCGGCACGGGTTCGGGGAAAACGACGACGCTGAACGCGCTGTCGTCCTTCATTGACAACAACGAACGGATCCTGACGATCGAGGATACGGCCGAACTTCAATTGCAACAGACCCACGTGGGCCGGATGGAAAGCCGCCCGCCAAACGTCGAAGGCAAAGGCGCTGTGTCCCAGCGCGACTGTCTGCGAAACGCCCTGCGGATGCGACCGGACCGGATCATCGTCGGGGAAACCCGCGGCGAAGAGGTTATCGACATGTTGCAGGCCATGAACACCGGCCACGACGGGTCGATGACTACGATCCACGCCAACAGCGCCCGCGACGGCGTCAGCCGACTGGAGAACATGATCGCTATTGCCGGGATCGAGATGCCGATAAAGGCGGTCCGCGCCCAGATCGCCAGCGCCGTGAACCTGATCGTGCAGGCCAG
>JBBQII010000808.1:0-1568 GCA_038324795.1 Gemmatales bacterium | reverse complement strand
GGTGCTGGCGGTCGGCGCGGTCTTTGCCGGCATCGTCGCCGAGCCGTTTACGCACTGGTTCAGCGGTTTCGTGAATGAGTCGATCGAACTGCGCCACATCAGCGGGGGCCAGGAAGCCCACTCGCACCTCAACTGGATGCTGATGCTGGCGGGCACGGCCTGCTCAGTGGCCGGTGCCGGGCTTGCCTACTGGATGTACTGCGTGAAGCCGAGTTCGGCGGATTCCCTGTCGCGGCGATTCCCGTCCTGGTACTACGCCTCGCTTGATCGGCTGTATGTCGATGAGATCTTCAATCTGCTGTTCGTGCAGCCGATGAACTTCATCGCGATGCTCTGCCGCGGAATCGAATCGCTGGTTTACGACGTCGTCGGGCTGATCGCGGCCATCCCGCGCGGCATCGCCGAGGCGATTCGGCCATTGCAGAATGGCCTGGTGCAGTTTTACGCCCTGACGACGGCGATGGGTGTGGCGGCGTTCATCGGTTATCTGGTGTTTTTCGCGTAGTGATGTCGGAGTACGACGGGACCAACTCATGCTGAGTGCGGAGACAGTTCGGGACCTGCTGCCCTTGTTGATCGTGCTGCCGCTGGCCACGGCCATGCTGCTGCCGTTCATCGGCCTCAGCGCGAAGGCCGCCCGGCAAGCCGCGCTGGCCGCGGCCCTGGTGCAATTCGCCCTCACCGCGGCAATTGTCGTCTCGGCCTATGGGCCGCTCAACAAGCGCGAATCAGCGAGGGAGTTCGCCACGCTCGCCGAGCGCGGGCAGGTGTTCCTGCCGGAGTTCGTTCCAGGCGATGCAGGGGTCGATCGCAAGATCATGAACGGGCAGATCGTCCGGATGCCCACGCACAACACATCGTGGGAGATCGCACCACTGTCGTCGGGCGACCCGAAGATTCAGGGGATCAAGTTCTTCATCGGCCTCGACGGCCTGAACCTCTGGCTCATTGCGCTGGCGGCGATCATGTTCGTGCCCGTGGTGCTGATCTCGGGTGACGGCATCAAGGAAGGGGCCGGCAGCTACTTCGCCTGGCTGTTCGCCCTGCAGGCCGGCGTGATGGGGGTGTTCCTCGCCTTTGACATCGTGCTGTTTTACGTCTTCTTCGAACTGACGCTGGTGCCGTTGTTCTTCCTGATCTCCGCTTGGGGCTCGGGGCCGAACCGGCGTGAGGCGGCCCGCAAGCTATTCCTGTTCACACTGGCCGGTGGGCTGCTGACACTCGTCGGCATCGCCGCGGTGGTGATGACCGTCTACCAGACCAGCGATGAGTTAACGTTTTCGATCCCGCGACTAACGGAACTGATCCAGCAGCAACTGCACGTTGACAGCCAGCAGAACCGGGACTTCTGGAAGGAGCGCCAGGTCTTCATCTTCCTGACGCTCGCGGCCGGATTCGCGGTGAAGATTCCGCTGGTGCCGTTGCACTCATGGTTGCCCGGCGCGTACTCCGAAGCACCGATCGGCGTGACGGTCATGCTCTCGGCGGTGCTGGCAAAGATGGGTACGTTCGGTCTGCTGCGGATCTGCATGCCGATGGCCCCGGACGCGGAGCTGTCCGTCGGCCTG
>JBBQII010000807.1:0-1576 GCA_038324795.1 Gemmatales bacterium | reverse complement strand
GGTGTGCGCTACCAGTAAACTTTGCCGTCAACCGGCGTGGCTGTCGTGGTGATGCTGGCGCCGAGCAACGACATTAACAACCCCCTGCCCCTGCTTCCCGGCATACTCTCCGCATTGGCCTCGGTGTGCCCGGGCGAAGTGATCGAGGTGGGCACGGGCGGTCTGTAGAATTTCAAGGCATAAATTGCCTTTACAACGCTGTCATGCTTCACGTCTCACAATTTTCACGCTGGCGAATCCCGCGTCGGCGATTAGAATCCTGAACAGCTGTACCGTTTGACCGTCGCTGCTGCCATCGGAAGGAATCCCCGTGCAGAGCTTGTTCACTTTCGACACGTTCTCGGGTTTCGGCCCGTCACACATCCATCCCGGATCTTTTCAAGCGTGCGTGGCCAGCGCCACGGGCCGGCGGCAACTGCGCGCGGGCATCCGCGAACAGGTGCCGCGATTGCCGGGCATTTACGGCATGATCGATCGCAAGGGGCGGCTGATCTACGTCGGCAAGGCGAAGAGCCTGCGCTGCCGGCTGATGAGCTACTTCCGTGTGAAGAGCCGGGACCCGAAGGCGGGTCGCATCATGCAGCGCGTGGAAACCATCACGTGGGAAACGGGCTGCAACGAATTCGCGGCCCTGGTGCGTGAACTGGAACTGATCCAGCGATTCCGGCCGCGCTTCAACGTGCAGGGCCAACCGGGCAACCGGCGGTACATGTATCTCGCGCTGGGTCGCTCCCCTGTCCCGTATGCGTACGCCACGCGCGAACCGACCGGCCGCGAGTTGGCACTTTATGGTCCGCTGGTCGGCGCGGCCCACGTGCGCGAGGCCGCCCGGCGACTCAACGACGCTTTCGGCCTGCGCGACTGCAGTTCCCGCCAGACGATGCGCTTTGCCGGGCAGCCGGACCTGTTCGACCTCGAATTCACCCCCGGCTGCCTGCGCCATGCGATCGGCACCTGCCTTGGACCGTGTGCGGGGCTCTGCTCTCAGAAGCAGTATTCCCGGCAGATCGACCGCACGAAGCAATTTCTAGATGGAGTTGATCGATCGCTATTGAAGGACCTGGAACGTGAGATGCTCGATGCGTCAGCCGCATTGCAGTTCGAGCGGGCGATGGCGGTGCGCGACAAGCTGGCCGACTTGAAATGGCTGACCGATCGACTGGTCTGGCTGAAGCATGCCCGGGAGGATCACTCGTTCATCTACCCGCTGACCGGGCCGGACGAACGCACCGTCTGGTACCTGATCGACCGCGGCCAGGTGCAGCACGCGGCCTACCCGCCACGGACACGCCGACAGCGCGAGGCAGTACAGAAGCTGATCACCAGCACGTATGCCGAGCGCCGCCCGACAACGCTGATGCCGCGCAAACTGGTTGACAGTGTGTTGCTGGTCGCCGCCTGGTTCCGCAAGCGGCCGGAAGAGCGGGCGTTGGCGCTCTCGCCGGAAGCAGTGAGCGCCGAACTGGGGATCTGATTGTCGTTGAGTGAGATCTGTAGAACGCGATGCGGAGGGTTTCCGAAGCAGAGCGCGGTGTCGCGTGACACCTCGCTCCGCTCCGGAAACCCTCCGCGTCGC
>JBBQII010000806.1:0-1578 GCA_038324795.1 Gemmatales bacterium | reverse complement strand
TAGCAGACGGCCGAGTTGGCAGCCGAGCCGCGCCCCTGGCAAAGAATATCGCGTTCGCGCGCGAAGCGCACCAGATCCCAGACGGTCAGAAAGTAAGCTTCGTACCGCAGTTCGGTGATCAGTGCCAGTTCATGGTCGATCAAGCCTCGCACTTTGTCGGGTGTGCCATGGGGGTAGCGACCTTTCGCCCCGGCCCAGGTCAGTTCCTTCAGGTATTCCAGCGGCGTCCGCCCCGGCGGCGACAGTTCATCAGGATAATCGTAACGCAGTTCATCGAGCGAAAAGGTGCATCGCTCGGCCGCTTCCACGGTGCGCATCACGCAGGCGTCGTCGTCAAACAACGCCCGCATCTCAGCCGCGGATTTCAGATGCCGATTGCCGTTAGCAAACAGGCGTTGGCCCAGTTCGGCCACCGTGCAGCCATGCCGAATCGCGGTCACGACATCGTGCAGCGGGCGGCGCTGCGGCACATGGTAGTGGACGCGGTTGCTCGCCAGCAGCGGTACCCCTGCCGCGTCTGCCCAACTGCGATGGCGCTGAAGCCGCTGGCGATCACGCTGGCCGTGATGGCGGTCGATCATCGCGTAGCAACGATCGCCGAACAGTTCTTTCGCACGGGCGCAGCCCGTTCCATTCTCGGCATCGGCGAGTACCACTCCCGCGAGCAAGCCAGCCGAATGGCGGGCCAGATCGTCCCAGGTGAAGCGGCATTCGCCCTTCGGGGCTGAGCGCCGGCCGATCGTCAACAATCGGGCGAGACGGCCGTAGCCGGGCCGGT
The DNA here is from genome assembly GCA_038324795.1 of Gemmatales bacterium. Taxonomy (GTDB): domain Bacteria; phylum Planctomycetota; class Planctomycetia; order Gemmatales; family Gemmataceae; genus JAIOQJ01. The sequence continues at coordinate 800 of JBBQII010000806.1, read as the reverse complement.
TCATCGCCCAAACCAGAAGCGTCGGCCCGTCGAGCGGCGTCAGCAGCGAACCGACCAGCAGTTTCAGGCCTGCTTCCTTCGCGGCAACGTGCGCCCGTACCACGCCGGCCAGAGTGTTGCGGTCAGTGACGGCCAGCGCCCGATGCCCCACTTCCCGGGCGCGATTCACCAGTTCATCGGGATGGGATGCCCCTTCCAGAAACGAGAAGTTGGTGTGGCAGTGCAGTTCGGCATACGGGAATGAATCCACGCATGCAGATCTCTGGATGAGAATCGGTTCAAACTTCGGCTGTGCCTGTTCCGGCATGGTTCACGCAAAAATCCCGTGCAGGTACCACGATTCGTCGAGCAGATTGCGGAACATCCAGAAGCGTTCGCCGCGACTGGTCTCAATCAGGTAGTAATCCCGGCGGACGTCCGCACCGCGCCACCAGCCGGTTTCGATCCGTTCCGGCCCCCAGGCCTGCTCGACCAGGTACAAGCCGCCCTGCCATTCAAACTGCAACGGCGAACCATCGAGCATCAACGACATCGCCCCGATCAGTGTCGGCTCGGCTCGCAGAAAGGCCGGGCGGCAGAGTGCTGATTCCATTGCGTCGTTCACCACGGGACTCGGGCGAGATCTCGCAGCCTGCAGCCACGGTTCATACCGGCAGGCATACTCCGGCTGATGTTCCGGCTGCAACACGGGCAACAAAACTGCCTTATCCCCCAGCCGGTTGCCCAGGCGCTCCAGCAGGCTGTTGACTTCCTGCCGCCAGGCGCCCGCCGGCCCGCCGCCGAACAGTTCATCCTGCAGC
>JBBQII010000805.1:0-1582 GCA_038324795.1 Gemmatales bacterium | reverse complement strand
GGCGGGAGCCTACATCTGCGGCGAGGAAACCGGGCTGATCGAAAGCCTCGAAGGCAAACGCGCCTGGCCCCGCATCAAGCCGCCCTTCCCCGCCGTCGAGGGAGCGTTCCGCAAACCGACCATCGTCAACAACGTCGAGACGATGGCCTGCGTGACACACATCATCGATCGCGGAGCCGACTGGTTTAAATCGATCGGTGTGCCCCCTGACCCGGCCAACCCGCGCGACAACGGCAGCACCGGGCCGAAACTGTTCTGCATCTCCGGGCATGTCAATAAGCCCGGCGTCGTCGAACTGCCGATGGGCTTGACCGTTCGCGACCTGCTCGACCAGCACGGCGGCGGCATGTGGAAGGGCAAACGCGCCAAGGGAGCCATCCCCGGCGGTGTGAGCATGGGCGTCCTCCCCGAGTCCGAATTCGATATGCGTCTGGACTTCGCCGGACCCGCGAAATACGGCTGCCTGGGCTTGGGCACCGCCGCTGTCACCTACTTCGACGAAGATACCAGCATCGTCGATGTGCTCTACAACATCTGTCGATTCTTCGATCACGAATCGTGCGGGCAATGCACGCCGTGCCGCGAAGGCACCGGTTGGATGCACAAAATCGTCGATCGCATCCGGCGTGGCCAGGGGCGGCACGATGACCTTGCGGTCCTCGAAGAAGTGGGCGACCGCATCGGCATCATGCCCGGAACGACCATCTGCGGGCTGGCCGACGGCGCGGGCTGGCCGGTGAAATTGGCAATCAGGAAGTTCCGTTCCGAGTTTGAGTCATACATCAAGGGAGGGAAGCGAACGTCATACCCCCTCCAACTCGCGGGAGCGCACTGATGGCCAGACTATTGCTCGTGCTGATCTTGCTCGCGCTGCCCCTCGCAGGCTGCAAAAAGAAAGACAAAGACGCCCCGCCCAAGGACGCCGTGGCCGATGGCGACAAGAAACACTTCGACTTCCGCCCGCCCGGTGGCTCGTCGACGGTCCTGGGCAAAGCACGCGATCGCGCCCTCGACATTCGCTTGATGAACGAGATGGGCCAAGTCAACATTCTTCTCGAGGTCGATCTCAACGGCCGTGCCCCCGCGGATAAGGCGGCCTGGCTGATGGTGCTGCGCGAGTTAACCACGCTTCGCAAACTGGTCGATAGCGGTGAAGTGGTCGCGTTCACGAACGTCGATGCACGCCGCGCCGGAGCGGGCACGGTGCTGATGTACGAGACCCGTATCGAGACGGAGAACGATGGAATTGTGCTGACGTGTGATGGCAAGGCGCGTCGCGTGACCCGAGCCGATTTCGCCGCCCTGACCAAGCCTGCCAAGTGACCCGTATCCACGAGTGAACCCGATGCCGACCGTTTACGTCTCGCATAAATCGGCCCCTGGCAAGGAAGCCCCCGCCAACCTCATTGAGGTGACGGTCGGCAAGGACACCGTCCAACTCGTGCCCGTCGAGATCGGCGGCGAGAAGCTCAACTGCATCCAGGCCGCCCGCAAGGCCGAGGTCGAGATCCCGCATTATTGCTGGCATCCGGCTCTGACCGTGGTCGCCTCGTGCCGGATGTGCCTCGTCGAAGTCGGGCAA
>JBBQII010000804.1:0-1591 GCA_038324795.1 Gemmatales bacterium | reverse complement strand
CCCATGTCGGTCAGGCCGAGCATGTCGGCGGCCTCGGCCATGTCCATCTGCGTGTGCAGGTCCCAGGGATTCCGCGAGAGAATCTCTTCGCCGTATTCAAGAACCTTAACGTGTTCACGGCTGCGCTTGGCTGCCTTCAGGCGGGCGCGCGTGCGGATCGTCGTCAGCAGTGCCAGGCGGCTGCCGCGCAGGTTGTTGTCGAATTTCGCCTTCTGCGTGCGCCGCAGCGTTTGCCGGAAGAGCATGTTGGAAGGATCGAGTTTGCAGCAGGTCAACAGCAGTTGGATGCCGTAGTCGAACTCCCCCGAGGCGACGACCTGATTAGCGCGTGCGAATCGCTCGGCGGCGATCCGTCGATGCTCCGCCGACATGCCGGGCAGCGCAGGGGTTTCGTTGATCGACATGAATGGGGTTCCGACAGGCTCGATGCCGATGGGGGACACGCTCAACCAATACATCATATGCCGGCCGGGCAACTGTCACCAGATGACGAACGTCCAGACCAGCACGGCAATCAGCACCAGCACCAGGCCGACACTGACCAGAAAGGTGGGGTGATGATGCAGTTTTCGCCGCGGCGGCCCGTGGTGATGCGAATGCCCGTGCGCGCCGTGATGATGGTTGTGATCGTGCTCGTGTTCCATGCCGTCTCCGCTCCGGGGTTGATCTGTTCAGCGTAACGTACTGGACCGCCGAAAGCCAGCAGCCGGCTGCCTCATCTTGAAATCGCATGGCCGATTCGCCAGAGTAAAGCCAAACCGCCACCGGGATGGCCTCGCCATGGTCTTTGCCTTTTTCATCGCGATCGTGCTGCTGCTGATGGGCATTTTCACCATCCGCAAGCAGTCCCGCGCCCTGCGCACGCTGCGGGCGAGCCCGTTCGTTCCCAGCGATGAGCGCCGCTACGTGCGCAATCTTGCCCGGCGGCGGATCGTCACCAGTGTCTTTCTGCTGATCCTGGGCGGCATGCTGGCCGGGGCGTATCTGTCGGGGTTGGAACACGAGGCCGACATCTTCGGCCGCAAAATAGACGAGAACAACCAGAAGCTGCCGCTGACCGAAGAACAGAAACAGTTCGCCCGTGTGTACTACGTCTACTGGGCAACCGTACTGCTGTTGTTGTTCCTGGTCGTCAGCCTGGCGATCGTCGATATCTGGTCGACGCGGCGGTACGCGTGGGCGCAGTTGCGGTTGATCCAGAAGGACAACCGCGCCCGCCTCGAACGCGATCTGGCGATGCACCGCCAGCAGGTCATCAACGACCGGATGAAGAACGTGGAATGATGATTGATTCGCTCTCTGAGGGAGACACCATGCGACTTGCCATGTTCGCGATGCTGCTGACGGCCACGCTTGCGGGGGCTGCCGAGCCGTGGACCACTTACCGGGGCAACGCGAAGCGCACCGGGAACAATGACGGCAAACCGATTGCCGATGTCCCGGTCGTGCTCTGGGCGATGAAGTCGCAGGATCATTTCATCGCGTCGCCGGTGCCGTCGAGTGAAACGGTGTTGGTGTCGAGCCTGGGGGCGTTCAATCGGCCGAGCCTGTTGGCGCTGCCGATCGTGCCGCAGAAGGTCGTTGAACCGCT
>JBBQII010000803.1:0-1606 GCA_038324795.1 Gemmatales bacterium | reverse complement strand
TCATGTGCCGGACCGCGATGGCAAGTTCGCCGACGTGGTGCTGGGGCACGACAACCTGAAGAGCTATCTCGACGGCCATCCCTACTTCGGCGCGATCACGGGCCGGGTGGCGAACCGCATCGCGAAGGGCAAGTTCACGCTCGACGGCAAAGAGTACACGCTGGCGACCAACAACGGGCCCAACGCCCTGCACGGCGGGAAACAGGGGTTTGACAAGCACGTATGGAAGCCGACGATCGTCAATTCGAAAGACGGTCCCCCTCTCCTGTCAATGATGCGGACCAGTGCAGATGGCGAAGAGGGCTACCCCGGAAACCTCGACACTGCGGTAACCTACTCGCTCACCGACAAAAACGAACTGATCATCAAGTACACTGCAAGCACCGACAAAGCTACGCCGATTAACCTGACGAACCACAGCTACTTCAACCTGAAGGGCCACGGCCAGGGGGACATCCTCGACCATGAAATCGAAATCGTGGCCGACGAATACACTCCGACTGACGCGACGTTGATCCCGACTGGCAAGATTGACCCGGTGAAGGGCACACCGTTCGACTTCACCGCGCGGACGCCGATCGGCAAGAACATCAAACAGATCAAGGCCGAACCGGTGGGTTACGATCTTAACTATGTGCTGCGAAAAGGTGTCGACCTGAAGCAGGCAGCCAGTGTGCTGGAGCCGTTTTCGGGCCGCACGATGACCGTCTTCACCACTGAACCGGGCGTACAGTTCTACACCGGCAACTTCCTGAGCGGTAAGGACAAGGGCAAAGGCGGCGCGGTGTACAACCAATACGGTGCCTTCTGCCTGGAAACACAGCATTCCCCTGATTCGATCAACCAGAAGAACTTCCCGTCGACGGTACTGAAACCGGGCGAAGCGTACAACTCGACTACCGTCTACCGCTTCGGCGTGGCGAAGTAATGCCGCTTGCAGCTTCGCCCCGCCCGCCCTTATACTCGTCTCACTATGGCCGAACCCCCGGCGAAACATGAACCGCGCCTGCCGCCGACCGGCGAACTGACGGCCAAGTACACCCCCGTGCCCTTGCTCGCCGAGCCGGCGCCCGCGGAGATGGCCACCGGCACCTATGCCGTGCCCGCTCTCGGGGCGGGTCCGCCGTCGATCCCCGGGTACGACATCGTCGGTGAACTCGGCCGCGGCGGCATGGGCGTCGTCTACAAGGCGTATCAGGTTCGGGCGAAGCGCTTTGTCGCTCTCAAGATGGTCATCCCCGGGTCGGAGTCGGACAAGAACCTGCTGCAGCGGTTTCACACGGAAGCGCAGGCCGTGGCGCACCTCGCGCATCCGAACATCGTGCAGATCTATGAGATGGGCGACTATAACGGCTGGCCTTATTTCTCGCTCGAATTCTGCGGTGGCAGCAACCTCGGCCGCAAACTCGGCGGCACACCGATGGTCGCCCATCATGCTATCGAACTGATCGAGAAAGTCGCCCGTGCCATCGCCTATGCGCATCAGCGGCAAATCATTCACCGCGACCTGAAGCCGGGCAACATTCTGCTGTCGCACGACGGCGAACCGAAGATCGGCGACTTCGGCCTGGCAAAGCGGCTCGACGGCCGGCCGGGCAGCACGCGC
>JBBQII010000802.1:0-1626 GCA_038324795.1 Gemmatales bacterium | reverse complement strand
GTTCATGATCGCCTCCTTCCCCAGGTAGTGGTCGATGCGGAAGATCGACGACTCCGGAAATACCGCGGCGGCGATGGCGCCGAGCTCGAATGCCGAGGCGAGGTCGCGGCCGAACGGCTTTTCAACGATTACGCGTGCATTCGCAGCCAGTCCGGCAGTGCCGAGGCTGCTGATCACCGTCGCGAACAATGATGGCGGGATCGCCAGATAGTGCGCGGGCCGCTGCGTGGTGCCGAGGACCGCCTTCAGCGCCCTGAAAGTCGCAGGGTCCTCGTAGTCGCCGTTGACATAGCGCAGTAGCGATACCAGACGATCAAAGGCCGTCTTGTCGTCGATACCGCCTCCTCGTTCGATACTTTCGCGAACGTGCAGGTATAGCTGGTCAGTGCGCCACTTTGACGACGCGACGCCGATGACTGGAACGCTCAACCTGCCCTTTTTTACCATCGCGTAGAGTGCAGGCAGAACCTTCTTGGCAACAAGGTCCCCGGTGAAGCCGAAGATGACCAGCGCGTCGGAGTGCGGCGCGGCATCCACGGGTCCTGCTCCGGCCGGCGTGCTCAATTCGAATTGCCCCCGGGCTTTTCGGCGTGACCGCCAAATCGGTGCCGCATCGCCGATAGCACCTTGTTCCCGAAACCGGCTTCGCCACGAGACGTAAAACGCTCATACAGCGCCGCGCTCAGAACGTGTACCGGCACACCCTCGTCGATCGCCGCCTGAATGGTCCAGCGGCCTTCACCCGAATCGGAAACGCGCCCGTCGTAGGCTTTGAGCTGCGGATCCTCCAACAGCGCACCGGCTGCCAGATCAAGCAACCACGAGCCGATGACGCTGCCCCGGCGCCAGAGTTCGGTGATCTCCGGCAGATCCATGTCGTACTGGTAGAACTCGGGATTTCGCAGCGGCGTGGTCTCGGCGTCGCGTGCTTGCGTGCGTTTGCCGACGTCGGCATTGCGCAGGATACTGAGCCCCTCGGCATACGCGGCCATCACGCCATACTCGATGCCGTTGTGGACCATCTTGACGAAGTGCCCGGCTCCTTGCGGGCCGCAATGCAGGAAACCAAGTTCGGCCGTGCCCTCGCGCGTCTGCCGGCCCGGTGTGCGCGGTGCCGCGTCCGCGCCGGGCGCCAGGGCGGCAAAGATGGGGGCAAGATACCTGACGATTTGGGCCTCGCCACCGATCATCAGGCAATAACCCCGATCGAGCCCGGCGATACCACCGCTGGTCCCGACGTCCACATAGTGAATTTGTCGCGCATTCAGCTCGGTGCCGCGCCGGATGTCGTCGCGGTAATAGGAGTTGCCGCCGTCAATGACGATGTCGCCAGATTCGAGCAACGGGGCCAGCTTCACCAGTTCCACATCCACCAAGGCGGCCGGCAGCATCATCCAGACGATACGCGGCCTGGTCAGCTTTCCGACTAACGCTTCAAGCGAATCGGCGCCGATAGCACCTTGCCCCTCAAGGATCCTGACGGTCTCCTGGTGAGTGTCGCGCACGATGCACTCGTGGCCTTTTTGCATCAGGCGCCGCGTCATGTCGCTGCCCATGCGACCCAATCCGATCATGCCCAGTTGCATCTTCGACCTTCCGGAAATTGTCTGGTGAACAAACGTCGCG
>JBBQII010000801.1:0-1631 GCA_038324795.1 Gemmatales bacterium | reverse complement strand
GGCGTTCGGCGAGGGTGTTGGCCTGCCGCTGCACGAAGCTGTTGTTCATCATCGCCAGGGCCTGCAGCGGCGTAGTGGTCACAGCACGGCGGGGTGTCTTGACCGATGAGTCGGGGCAATCGAGCGCGTCGAGCAGCGGATCCCTTGCGGAGTTGATCACCATGCGATACACCGAACGGCGATTGAGTTCCGGCGTATCGGCATCGATCAACCGGTAGAACGTCGAGTTGAATACTTCGATCTTGAACGGCCGATAGCTGGGCCCGCCCATCTGCGGGTTCAGTTGTCCGCTGATGGCCAGCATGCTGTCGCGCACGGCTTCCGCTTCCGGCCGTCGGGCGGGGTAATAGCTGAGCATGCGGTTGTCGGCATCCAGTTGGCGAGCGCGATCGCTCGGTGTCGATGTCTGCCGATAGGCGTTCGCTAACATGATCTGCCGATGCAGCGGTTTGAGCCGGCCGCCGTTGTCTCGAACTGTTATCGCCAGGAAGTCGAGCAGTTCGGGATGGCTGGGCCTGTCGCCGTTGAAGCCGAAATCGTTGGGCGTGCGCACAATCCCGTCGCCGAAGTGGTGTTGCCAGAGCCGGTTGGCCAGAACGCGCCAGGTCAGCGGGTTATCCTGATGTGCGATCCATTTCGCAAGTTGCAGCCGGCGTTCGCTTTCAGCGACATCGGGCTCCATGTCGAACGGCTTCGGGCCCTTGATTGACGCCGGCGAACCGGCCGACAGGCGTTCGGCAGGCGAATCGGGATCACCTCGCTTCAGCAGGTGCGTCGGCCCCGGCTGCTTCGCGATTGCGGCATAAAACTTCGTGGGTGGCGGCAGGGCAGGGCGGTTGCCGCGGAGCGCGGTCAATTCTGCTTCAAGGCGATCGAGTTGTTTACGTTCCTCGGTCGTCAGCGCCTTCAACAACTCCTGATGCGATACTTTGCCGGGCCCGGCCTTGAACGATAACTGGATTTCCCCGGCCGACAAGGCGCGATCGTAGATGCGTGCTTCTTCGATGCTGCCGTTGAAGTGCGCGTTGCCGCCGCCGGTGTGCCGTTTGCCGATCAGCACGCGGGCGCTGCCCTTCTTAAACGCGGTCGGCTTGACGTCGTAGCCCTTGCCGTACGGTTTGCCGTTGCGGTAGAACTCGATCCGTCCGTCAGCCATCGTTGCCACGGCGACGTGCACACGCTCGGTAGCTTCGGCCTTCTCCGGTGTGCCCTTGAAGTCCTGCGTGCGCATAAGTTGATTGCTGCCGAGCATCCAGTGCCGGGGTTGCGATTCGCCGAACACGATGGCATCGAACGTCTGCCCGTTTGTGGTCTCGATGCTGATGATGCCGCCGCCTCGCTGATCGAGATTCGCCGGCGACACCCAGGCTTCCAACGTCTTTTCGTGCAGGTCGCGGTCGATCGGTTCGGTCTGTAAGTATGCCCCGGTCCCATCGAGAATCAGCCGGCCGTCGGCAATCTTCGCGTCTCCCTGCAGCGTGCCATGCATGGCCCCTACCTGGTCGCGCGCAGCGTCGACGAATCGCCATTGGGCATACGGGCGGACCGTCTCGGGAGCGGCCTGCCCGATACGCGCGCGGCCTGCCTTTTCCATCTCGGCAATGCGGGCCAGCAACTGGTCGACCCGGGCC
>JBBQII010000800.1:0-1639 GCA_038324795.1 Gemmatales bacterium | reverse complement strand
GGCCATGCGGGGCGAACGTGTTTGTCTCCATGCCGAACCAGTTGACGCCGGCAAGACGCACCGACTGGTTGTTGGCATCAACGATCTGATTACCGGATGTGTGAAAGTAACCGGCGGCACTGACGGTCGGGTTGCCTTCGGTCACGGTTACGTTCGAAACACTGATCGTCGGCGGTGTCACGACAGGCGGCGGAGTGACCACCGGCGGCGGTGTCGGCGTGGGGCTTGTACCCTGCAGATCGCCCCAGCCGAGCACATAGTTGCTCGGCCCGCCGGCCGGGCCGGCTCCGGCGGTGAAGCCGATCGACTGCGACTTGCCGTTGGCGACGGTGTCGTTCCAGTCGAAGGCCTCGACGGTGTAGCGCGTGCCGACCTGGCTGACGATCTTCCCGTTCCAGATGCTGGTGATGTTGCGGCCGTAGTCGAACTGGAGTTGCCAGTCATTGATGGTGCCGCCCTGATCATTGATGAAGGTGATCTGCGCCTGCAGGCCGCCGCCCCAGTCGTTGGTGGTCTGGAACGCGACCGCGGGAGTCACGTCGAAGCCCGCGGCCGGGACTTCGCGATCTTCGAGCAGTTCGAGGTTGAGGCGCGATTTCTTCGCATGCGGACGCACGGTGGTCGGTGAACCGACAGACAGTTGAGTGAGCGCGCGATGTGCGCGCCCGAAAAGGGATGAGACTCGACGCATAAACGTACCTTCAAATCTTGCCGGGGGGCGGCACGTTTGTGAAAGGATGGGATGCACGAATTACGCAGATCCGATGCGGGTCGTTCGCGATTCGTGCGAAACTTTTCAAACTATTCCGAGATGAGAATTCGCTGTCCCGACGTTTCCGACAGCGGCCTGTGGACGACGAAGTCTGTTGTCGGAACTCCCGTCAGTACGAGACCATCCGCGCAAGATTGCACAACGAAGGTGCCGAAGAATTCGTGACCATGAACGGCGCGCGAACTCGCGGCAATCCGGGATTCGATCTTGGTCGGCCGTGACGGGTATTGATCGAGCAGACGGGAAAAGTCTGGACGTAAAACCGTAGAACGTCCCCTGAGCTTGTCCAATTTAACATGCTGCGAATTCGGATGTGCCGCGGATGAATACGAACCCGGAACGGATCACGACCATCCCCAACCTGCTGACGCTCAGCCGGCTGCCGCTGTCAGCCGTGCTGTTTCTCTGCATCGCGCAGGGGTGGTGGATGCTTGCGTTCGTCACATTCACAATCGCATCGATCACTGACTGGCTCGACGGTTGGTGGGCACGGAAGTTCAATCAACACTCGATCTTCGGCCGGACGTTCGACCCGCTGGTCGACAAGGTGCTGGTCGGCGGTGCGTTCATCTTCCTGATTCCGGTCCCGGGCGCGGGTCTTGTGCCGTGGATGGTGACGGTGGTGATCGCGCGTGAGATTCTGGTCACCGGGATCCGCGGTTACATCGAGACGCTGGGCAAAAAGTTCGGGGCCGACTGGTTCGGGAAGCTGAAGATGGTGCTGCAGTGCGTCGTGCTGTTCGTAATCCTGGGCATACGTATTGCCGCGAGTTGGCCGGCGTTTGAACCGTGGCTGCCGGTGTCCGAACTGGTGCAGACGGTGTTGATCTACATCATGCTGTTCGCCACGATCGGCAGCGGCGTCCA
>JBBQII010000799.1:0-1648 GCA_038324795.1 Gemmatales bacterium | reverse complement strand
AGGTCCTTCAGGGAGTTGAGGCCGAAGACTTGCAGGAACTTCTTGGTGGTGCCGTAGAGCACGGGGCGGCCCAGGCTGTCGTGCCGGCCGACGATCTTGACCATGCCCTTTTCCATCAGCTGGCTCAGCAGGTCGCCACACTGCACGCCGCGGATGTTCTCGACGGCGGCGCGCATGATCGGCTGTCGGTAGGCGACAATTGCCAATGTCTCCATGGCCGCGGGCGACAGGCGCAGGTCGTTCGTTGTCCGCCGGAGGCGATTGAGCCAGACATGGTACAACGGCCGGGTCAGCAACTGGTAGCCGCCGGCGATTTCTTCCACTTGGAAGGCGGTACCGTCGGCATCGTAGAGTTGCCTCAGTTTGCGGACCAGCCCGTGTGCCTCGCCGGCGTCGTGCAGGTCGGCCACCTGCGCGATCCGGCGGGCGGCCAGCGGTTCATCGGCCAGCAGCAGCACCGCTTCGACGCGCGCGAGCTTCGCATCGCGCACGTGGGGATCGGCCGGCACGGCCTCGCCGGAGTCGTCGACGAGGCGGTACAGGTCGGGCAACCGACTGTTCGGCGGATAGCGGTCCGTCCGGCGGTTGAGCGCGTGCGGCACGGTCAGGCGCATTGTCCGATTCCTTTCAACGGATAAGCTATCCGAAATCGCATAGGCGGGGATGCTTGTGAAGGAACTCTTCAATTTTCTGCCAGCACCGTGGGACATGATCGCCTACGGCATCGTCGTGGCCGGGGTGCTGATCAGCTTCGTTGCCGTGTCCGCTCTCTTCTTCATCTGGCTGGAACGCAAGGTCTCGGCCTGGATTCAGGATCGCCTGGGCCCGACGCGCACCGGCGGGCGCTTCGGCTGGGCGCAAACGATTGCCGATGGCATCAAGCTGCTGACCAAGGAAGACACGATCCCCACCGGGGCCGACCACTTCCTGTTCAAGTTGGCCCCGTACCTGGCGTTCTGTGCGTCATTCGCGGCATTCCTGGCGTTGCCGTTCAGCAAAGGCGTCGTCGGCTACGATACGCAGGTAGCCGTCTTTTTCATGCTGGCGGTACTGTCGAGCGAAGTGTTCGGCGTGATCCTCGCGGGGTATGCCTCCGCCAGCAAATGGTCGTTGTTCGGCGGCATGCGCGAGGCGGCCCAGGTGGTCAGCTACGAAGTGCCGCGGGCCATCTGTGTATTGATCCCGGTGATTCTCGCGGGGTCGCTGAATCTGTCGGTGATCGCGACACGGCAGGAGGGCTGGTTCTGGAACTGGTACCTGTTCCACGACCCGTTCACGTTCACGGCCTTTTGGATCTTCTTCATCTGCGCGACCGCGAGTTGCAAGCGGGCGCCGTTCGATCTGGCCGAGGCGGAAAGCGAACTCGTGGCCGGGTTTCATACGGAGTACAGCGGCTTGCGCTGGTCGTTTTTCTTCATGGCCGAGTATGCCAGCATGTTTGCCGTCAGCGCGTTGGCCAGCCTGTTGTTCCTCGGCGGCTGGCATACCGGCGTGCTGCCGTTTGAACTGTCGGACAGCTTCGGCGTCGTCGGTCATCTGGTAAACGCGTTCGTGTTCGTGATGAAGGGCTGGGCTCTCGTCACGGTCATGATGTGGATCCGCTGGAGCCTGCCGCGCCTGCGCATTGACCAGGTGATGATGACCTGCC
>JBBQII010000798.1:0-1667 GCA_038324795.1 Gemmatales bacterium | reverse complement strand
GAGCGGCTTCGTTGAATCGAACTGCACGCCGTCGGTGTCCGATGGCCGAGTCTACATCGCCACCCGCGATGAGCTGTACTGCATCGGCAAGCCGCGCGAGTATGCGTTGGTATCGGGAAGTGCCACGCCGCAAGTTCCCGTCACGGACGAAGTGGCGGCCCAACTTCAGGTCTACCCGGCCGAGGTCAGCCTGATCCCCGGCGCAACCCAGGAGTTCGAACTGCGCGCCTTCAATGCCAAGGGGCAGCTACTCACGAACGCCAAGCTGGATGCCAAGTGGAACCTGCCGACTCCGCCATTGCCGAAGGGGGCCACGGTGAATCCGCCGCCGCTCGATGCCACTCTCGATGAAGCGACCGGCAAGATCACCGTGAACCCGAAGAAGCCCGCACAGCACGCCTACGTCGATGCGACCAGCGGGATGCTGACCGCCCGCGCCCGAGTGCGCGTGGTCGCCCAGTTGCCCTATGCCCAGGACTTCGAGAAGGTTCCCGTCGGGGCGGCCCCCAGCGGCTGGCTCAACTCGCAGGGCAAATACCGCGTCGTGCAGGAGAAACTGGCCGATGGCACCATCAACAACGTATTGATGAAGACCAATACCGATCCGCGACCACCGTTGGCGCGCGCCTTGGGTTACATAACCCTGCCGACTTCGACCGGCTACACAATTGAAGCGGATCTGAAGGGCGTCGAAGTCCGCAATAAGTTCCCCGACCTGGGCCTGTGTAACAACCGCTACATCTTCATCATGGACGGCAAGACGGACGAGAAGGGCGACCGCCAGGTGCGCCTGACGACTTGGGAAGCACTGCCGACCCCGCTGCCCCCGGGGCGCGTAGGCGAAGAGGAAGGCTTCACCTGGAAGTCCGGCATGTGGTATCGTGTCAAGTTGTCCGTCGAGCAGGGTGAGAAAGATGCAATTATCCGGGGCAAGATCTGGGAACGCGGCACGCCCGAACCCGCGAAATGGACGATGGAACTGACCGACCCGCGTCCCAACCGCGAAGGCTCAGCTGCGGTGTACGGGTACATCTCGAACGCCAACGAGGCCGAGCCCGGAGCCGAAGCGTATTACGACAACGTGACGATCACGCCGAATAAGAAGTGAGCCATGGATACTCTGACTACCGAACTGCCCGAAACCTGCATCGAGATGCGTGCTGCCAGTCTTTACGATTTGTACGAGGCCGACGAGGTGGCATGGTTGGACGAAATGTCGCGGCTCGCAGCCGAGAATCGTACCGTAGAGATGGATCTTGTCCACCTGTCGGAGTATCTTTCCGATATGGCCAGCCGAGATCGGAGAGAGGTGAAGAGCAGGTTGGCGGTACTTCTCACGCATCTGCTGAAACGGGAGTTCCAGCCTGATCGCCGATCGGGCTCATGGCAATCGACGCTGATCGAACAGCGGAGCGAAATTCTCGACATCGTATCGTCAAGGACGTTGTACAACCACGGGATGGCCGTGCTGGATGATGCCTACTTGATCGCACGCCGCCGCGCGGCCGCAGAGACCGAATTGCCGATAACTGCGTTCCCAGTGACTTGTGGGTGGACTCTTGATGAAATCATCGCGGACGAGATGGAATAAACTCCTCACCGGCTCCTGAACAGAGGTCGACTTTATGTGCATGTGGACCAAATCGATCGGGTCGGCGGTTGTCCTG
>JBBQII010000797.1:0-1669 GCA_038324795.1 Gemmatales bacterium | reverse complement strand
GTCGCTGATACATCTCCTCATATTGGAAGCGGGTGTCGTTGAAATCAAGTTCGCTGTCGCTGTGTTCCAGTACATCCAGCGACAATGCCCCGCCCTGCTGCCAGCCATCGACGGCGACGTTCAGCCCCGCGATCGACGAATCGCCGATCACCGTGGCCGCATCCCGGCCCGCCAGCGTGGCCAGTTCACGCACGACACCAGCCAGGATAGCGCGTGCCCGTTCCTCACCGATCTCCGCAGCAAACGCCCGGAAGATCGGCCCGACTACGCGAGCTTCGATCTCCCGGCGTTGCAAAAGGCTGATGGTCATTGCGTGTCTCCTTCAGTTTCCCTCAGAGCCTGCTTCAGTTGGCAGGCGCTCGTGTCGATGGCCAACCCGCGTCGGTAGCCGTCAAGCAGCTTCCGCGATTGTTCCGCCAGCATCCGCCTTACTTCACGGCGTTCGCCTTTAATGCGTGCGATCCGCATGTTGTCGTAGCCGGTGGTCTGATGCCGCAGCCAGGCGATCACCGCCGCCTCGGCCCGGCGCTCGATCGGGATACGCTCCGTGCGGGCGACCGTGCCGCTGCCGACCGGTGTTGCATGGGCGGTGATTGCGATCGCCAATTGCCCGGCCAGTTCAGCATGCACAGGTGCGAATGCCAGAAACCGCAGCACCGCCTCGCGGAAGTCGCCGACGTACTCGACCTGCTCTTCGGCACGTCGGCGTCGGCCTGCTTCCAACCGTTTGGTGTAGGCGGGTGTCAGGCGTTCCGCTTCCAGTTCCGTTCGGGCGTTCACGATGTTCGCGGCCGGCGCCCAGATGCCGCGCGAGAACATCTTCCGGCCGCGGCGTTCCTGCATCGTCCATGTCGGCCCGGCCGCCTTTACGCGTCGGGTCAGCCCCGCATCGCCCGGCGGCAACAGTTCCCAGCCATCGGGGACAGGGAGTACCGTTCCGTCGGCGGCAACAACCGTCCGCGGTTGCCGCCCGGGTGAATATGTCGAATTGTCAGGCATCTGACTAGCTTCCATCCCCGTGTCTCACGATCCTGCCACCCGAGGGGAGACGCGCGCCTTTTCGTGAGACTGGCTGTCTTTTAATGAGACTGGCTATCTTTTATTGATACAGACCGCGAATCGATCACTTCTGCTTCCGAACGAAGGTCCCCTGCCCTGTCTCGTTCAGGTTCTCGATCACCACCTGCATCGCCTGACCGTCGGCCGCGACGGTGAACGTCACGCCGCTGGGCCGCCCCAGGCCCCCGCTAGATTCGCCTTCGGGCACATAAGTGAATACGTCGCGATTGTAGTGGGGCATCGGGAAGGCCAACTTCTTCGGGCCGAGCTTCAAGATCAGCTTGCCTTCCGACTCACTGATCTGGGCATCGCCGAAATAGTCGTTGGTGTAGGTGCCGGTATAGCTTTTCAACTTCTGCGCGGGCGACTGTTCGGCCGGCTTCATGGTGAAG
Source organism: Gemmatales bacterium (assembly GCA_038324795.1). Lineage (GTDB taxonomy): Bacteria > Planctomycetota > Planctomycetia > Gemmatales > Gemmataceae > JAIOQJ01. The sequence continues at coordinate 218 of JBBQII010000797.1, read as the reverse complement.
TCGGTCGTCTGGCCAACCATCATTGCCACCAGTTGATCGAACCGCCCGTTCCAGATCTTCACCCAATCGCTCTTCAGTTCTACCAATTGATTTTCGTAATCAAAAGCCAAAAGGATTTCTATTAATTTATTTTCGGCATCTTGCATCGCACTTGAAGACTCAATTTCGGTAGCAACATATGCAGCGCATGGCAATGTTACAAAAATATCAGCACCCGC
>JBBQII010000796.1:0-1683 GCA_038324795.1 Gemmatales bacterium | reverse complement strand
CCTTCGGCACGTTGCCGCCCTTCACCGAATCGATGAAGACGAAGCCCGAACCGCGCTCGCCCGGTGTCACCTTGACGCGGACTTCAGCGAACTGACCCGAACCACCCGACTGCTTCTTATGGGTGTAGGTAAGCTCGACGGGCTTGGCGAGATATTCACGGTACGCCACCTGTGGTGCGCCGACATTCGCCTCGACCTTGAACTCGCGCTTCATGCGATCGACCAGGATTTCGAGGTGAAGCTCACCCATGCCCTTGATGATCGTCTGGCCGCTTTCAGCATCGGACGACACGCGGAACGACGGATCTTCGCGCGCAAGACGATTGAGCGCGACGCCCATCTTTTCCTGATCGGCCTTGGTCTTTGGTTCCACCGACAGCTCAATGACGGGCTCAGGGAATTCCATCCGCTCAAGAATGATCGGCGCATTCATGGCGCACAGCGTGTCCCCGGTCGTGGTATCCTTCAGGCCCGCCAGCGCGACGATGTCGCCAGCGTATGCGATCTGGATGTCCTCACGCTCGTTGGCATGCATCAGCAGCATGCGGCCGACCTTTTCCTTCTTGTCCTTGACCGAATTCGTGACCTGCGACGCGGTCTCGAGCTTGCCCGAATAGATGCGGGCAAAGGTCAACGTGCCGACGAACGGATCGTTCATGATCTTGAACGCCAGGGCCGAGAACGGTGCTTCGTCGGACGACGGACGCTCGTCAGGTGTCACACCATCAAGCTTGAGGCCCTGAATGGCGGGAACATCGAGCGGCGACGGCAGATAATCCACAACAGCGTCCAGCAGGGGCTGCACACCCTTGTTCTTGAACGCCGAGCCGCACACCACCGGCACGAACGAGAAGTTGAGCGTGCCCTTGCGGATCAGCTTCTTCAGGTCGGCCGTGCTTGGCTCGTTGCCTTCGAGATACGCTTCCATCAGGTCGTCGTCTTGCTCGACGGCCATTTCAATAAGGTCACTGCGATACTTCGCGGCCTTTTCGACCATGTCTGCAGGAATGTCTTCGTAAACGAACTTTGCGCCGAGGCTCTCTTCGAGCCAAATGATAGCGCGATTCTCGACCAGATCGACCAGGCCCTTGAAGCCGCCTTCCATGCCAATCGGCAGATACAGCACGGCCGGGCGCGCACCCAGCCGATCAATGATCGACTGGACGCAGAAGTAGAAATCGGCGCCGGTACGGTCCAGCTTGTTGACGAAGCACATCCGCGGCACCTTGTACTTCTCGGCCTGACGCCACACCGTCTCGGACTGCGGCTCAACGCCGGCAACGCCGTCGAAGCATGCAACCGCGCCATCGAGCACGCGGAGCGAACGCTCGACTTCAATCGTGAAGTCGACGTGCCCCGGGGTGTCGATGATGTTGATCAGATGCTCTTCGCCGAGGCCCTCTTCGGCACGCCATTTGCACGTCGTGGCAGCTGACGTGATCGTGATCCCGCGCTCCTGTTCCTGCTCCATCCAGTCCATCGTCGCAGTGCCTTCATGCACTTCGCCGATTTTATAGGACTTGCCGGTGTAATACAGGATTCGCTCAGTCGTCGTCGTCTTGCCGGCGTCGATATGCGCCATGATGCCGATGTTGCGATATCTTTCGAGCGGATGGCTGCGGGCCATGATCGGTTCCTTGGGGATGTGGAGAAGCCGGGGCGTTGACCCCGGCTTGCCCGATA
>JBBQII010000795.1:0-1732 GCA_038324795.1 Gemmatales bacterium | reverse complement strand
GTGCCCTGCGCGGGGTGTCGGTCATGTACACCGAGTATTTGAAGAACATGAAGGTGACGGCCGGCCTTACCTTACCGATCCGCCGGGGCAACGAACTCTGGGGGCTCATCGCCGGTCACCACTACGCCGGGCCGAAGTTTGTGCCGTACCAGGTGCGGGCGGCGTGTGAGTTCTTGGCCCAGGTGGTTTCCCTGCAACATCAGGCGGCCGAAGAAAGGGAGCATCTTGTCTACCGCCTGAGGCTCGACGGAACGCACCAGCGACTCGTCGCGCAGGCGGCGCAGGACGGCGGCCTTGCAACCATGACCGACGGCCACCCAACCCTGCTTGACGGCATGGCGGCTGGAGGGGCTGCACTCTACCACCTTAACCGATGGTGGCGAGTTGGAAACACCCCGACCGAAACCCAACTTGAGGCCCTGGGCGAATGGCTGAACGACCGGCCCGAGTTTGCCTCTCCAACCCGCCCTCTGTATGCCACGGATTCGCTCGCCAGCGACTACCCTCTGGCCGCAGCGTTCGCCGATGTAGCGAGCGGTCTACTTGCCCTTCCGCTGTCGCGCACCAACCGAAACCTCATGCTCTGGTTCCGGCCCGAAGCCACCCAGACGGTCAACTGGGGTGGCAATCCGCACGACAAGCCGACCGTCCCGGGCCCGCACGGCCCCCGGCTCACGCCCCGGCGGAGCTTCGAGCTGTTCCAGGAGTCTGTCCGGGGGCGATCCGCGCCGTGGTTGACGGTAGAACTCGACGCCGCCGTCCGGCTCCGGATGCTTATCATGGAGCTTGTCGTAAGCCGGGCCGAGCGACTTGCAGATCTTAACGCCGACCTGACCCGGTCGAACGAGGAGCTGGACGCCTTCGCCTATGTGGCCTCGCACGACCTGAAAGAGCCATTGCGCGGAATTCACAAGTACGCCCACCAGTTGCTTGAAGAAGCGGTCGGGACGGATGAGGAGCATCGAAAGAAGCTCGAAGGGCTGATGCGGCTGACCGTGCGAATGGACAGCCTGCTCGATTCGCTCCTGCACTTCTCCCGCGTCGGACGGGCGGCGCTCCAGACCGAAAATACGGACCTGAACGAGGTAGTCACAGAGTCCATCGAAATGGTGGATGCCAGGCGGGCTGAGGGGTCGACGGAGATCACCGTGCCCCGACCGTTGCCGCACGCTCAGTGCGACCGGGTTCGCTGCAGGGAAATCTTCGTCAACCTCCTGTCAAACTCGTTGAAATACAACGACAAACTGCAGAAACGAGTCGAAGTCGGGTTCATTGCCCCGGGCGACAACTACCCCCGGCCCGGTTGCCCCGAGGGCTCGGCCGACCTAACGATCTATTACGTGCGAGACAATGGCATCGGCATCCCGGCGCGGTATTTCGAGCAAGTGTTCAAGATGTTTAAACGGCTGCACGGACGGGACGAGTACGGCGGCGGCACCGGGGCCGGGCTGACCATCGTGCAGAAGTTGGTCGAACGGCACCATGGTCACGTGTGGCTCGACTCGACCCTGGGCGTAGGGACGACGTTCTACTTCACCCTCTCGTCCCGGGCAGGAGCCTGAAATGCCTTTGTTCAAACAGCCCCCCGTCATGTTGGTCGTCGTCGAGGACTCGGACGAGGATTTCGATACCGTCGTCGAGGCCGTTAAACAGTCCGGGATGACGGCCGAAGTGCGGCGGGCGACTTCGGGTGAGGACGGGCTGGCGGTGCTTCGAGAACTAGCCACGGATC
>JBBQII010000794.1:0-1736 GCA_038324795.1 Gemmatales bacterium | reverse complement strand
CCGCGGTCGTCAGCGGCAGGGCGGTCTCATCGACTTCGAAACCGGGGATACGGGCGGGGATGCTCGTGATGGTGCCGCCCTTCATGTCGGGCACCAGCAGGTTCTTGCCTGAAGCATCCAGGCACGAATCAGCCGCGGACTGGAACCCCTCGGCCACCAGCACCGGCTTCTCACCGGGCCGGGCGATGCCCCACACCTTGCCTGTCTTCCAGCAACTGATGAACAGTTGGCCCCACGGCGTGAAGACGATGCCGTCGCCGCCGTCCATACCTTCCGCGATCTTCTCGGCCGACCCGTCCGCGATGTTGACGCGGTACAGGAAGCCGGCATGGAAGTCGGCCAGCAGCAGTTTGTTCTGGCCATCGAGCAGAATGCCGTTGGGCATCAACAGGCCGGGGATCTTGGTCGCATCGGTGACGACGCGGATCGTGCCCGCTTCCATCGTCGTGGCGGTGTCCTTCTTCTTCGGCGCTGCCTTCGGAGCAATCGCGAACACGGCCCCGCCGGCATCCTTGCGGTTGCCCGAATCGCTGACGTAGACGATGCCGCTCTCCGGATCGACGAGGATGTCGTTCAGGAACAGCGGCGGAACCGGGAAGGCCGCCGCGTCGGCGTAGACGTCGACTTTGCCCTTCTCGTCGATCTTCAGCACGCGCGTCACGTCGGTCACGAAGATCAGGTTGCGGAACGTGGCCAATCCCTTGGGATCGTTCAGCCCTTTGACGAACGGCACGACCTTGCCGTCTTCGATGATGACGACCGAACCATCGCCTTCCTTGCCGGGCTCGCCGATGATGGAGGCGTAGATCTTGCCGCCGGGTCCGACGACCACCGATTCGGGATTGGCCAGTCCCGTGATGAGCGGCTTGGGCAACGGCTCCGCGGCCGGGGCGAACCCGGCCAGCGCGACAAGCGCGATTGTTGACAGATACTTCATGGAGACAGTCCTTGGAAAGAGGTTCTCAGCGGGACAGGTATTGTGCGGGAGGGAGCGGGAAAGTTCAACGTCAGGCCGTTACAGGGGGTCAGGATGTGACAGCCACTCTTCCCCTCTGCCCGCGGGGGAGAGGGGGATTCGAGGGCTCAACGTCATTTCGCCACTTTCACGCTGACCCATTTCTCCGTGTCTCTCGCAATGATGTGCCCGTTCGCCAGTGCCATGGCGGCGCGGCCTTTGTTGCCCAGGATCTTCGCCCGGGCCAGCTCCTTGCAGGCATCGGTCTTCGGGTCGATCAGCACCAGGTCGCCGGCCTCGGTCAACGCGAGCAGCAGCCCGTCCGCGGCGATCAGCGAAGCGGTGCCGAAGCCCTCTTCGCTCCACAGCACTTTGCCCGTCTTCCACTCGACGCAGCGCAACTTGGTGCCGCCCTCCTGCCGGCCGTCGATGCCGAACAGGTGCTCGCCGATCAGGACCGGCGTGTTGAAGTGGCACGACAGGCTTGCGTCGTTCTTCCAGACTTCTTTGAGTTCGCCCTTGGCCGCTTCGAGCAGCACCGCACCGGTGCTGTAAGACGTGGACAGGAAGATCTGATTCTTCGCCACCAATGGCGAGGCCGCATTCACCGAGGCATTGATTCGCGGCCGCCACGGGAACTCGTACTTGATCCCGCCCTTGGCCGGGCTGAGCGCCAGCAGCCCCTGCCGGGTGAAGAAGACGGCCAACTCCTCGCCGTCGATCGTTGCCACAACGGGCGACGAATAGCTGACACCGTGATCACTGGCCTTCCACAGTTCCT
>JBBQII010000793.1:0-1737 GCA_038324795.1 Gemmatales bacterium | reverse complement strand
TGGTGCGCGTGCCGCCAATAGTCCGGGCACACGTCAGCTGCATCGCCCGCCACTATTTCCGCATCGTCGATCAGTCTCAGCGTGTCTTGCACTTTGGACCAACCCGAAACCCGTAGCAGACTTTCAGCGCCCGGCGTGACGCAGGGAAGGTGTGTCACGGGCTCTCCGGCAACTTTCGCCCTCGCAATGTCGATCCGGCTCTCTATGGTGCCATACTCGTTCGACACCCAGCGGATGAAAGCAAAGACCTCGCCCGGCCGAAACAGCAGCGTTCGCCGACGCCGGTCGATGATCCGCTCGGACGCATGACGGCCGAACCGCACCCAATGCTCCTGTATGCCCGGGACGTGCAGAAGCGCCACTTCGGTCAAGTTCGTCATTGGCCGGCACCGCCATCGCCGAACTCGCGGTCCAGCAGGCCCCGCAGCATGTCGGCAACAGTAAGCCCGCGCTGGAACGCGATGATCTTGATCCGACCACGCAACTCTGGCGTCACATCGATCGTCAGACGTGCGCAGAACTGCTCGGTTCTGCTTGCGGGCGCTGCCTTCACCCATGCGTCCGCGTTGCCGGGACGCGAGGCAAACCGGCCCTTCACGGTAGTAGCCCTTCAACTTCGTGGGCAAACGCTGCGATTTCGGCCGCAGCAAGGCAACCTGGGTCCAGTTCGTCGACGAGACTACCGGTGCTTGCGGCCTGCGCGAAGATCACGCGCTGCCCGATGCGGCTGTGCAGCAGCGGCGGGTCATGTGCGTCGAGCGCCGCGACCGTCTCGCGCGCAATCACGCTTCCGGTTGCGCAGCGGTTCAGCACAAGCCGCGCCATCAGGTCCGGCCGGAACACGCGCGCTTCCTCGATCAGCCGCAGCATCTCGGCTGATGCCCAGCCGTCGAACGGAGAGGGCGTTGCGGGCACCAGAACGACATCGGCCGCCAAAAGGGCTGACCGTGCAAGCCCAGTGGTTCGCGGCGCTCCGTCGATGATCAGATGATCGACATCGGCTGCCAGCGCCGGAAGCTCCCGGTGCAGTGTTTCGCGGGCGAGCCCGATCACCCCGAAACGGCGGGGACCATTGGCAGCAGCGCGCGCTTCGGACCAGTCTAGCGCCGACCCTTGCGGATCGGCATCCACCAACGTCACCTTTCTTCCCTTTCCGGCCCAACGTCCGGCGAGGTGCAGCGCGAGGGTTGTCTTGCCGACGCCCCCCTTCTGGTTGAGCAACGCGACGATCATGACCGCCTCCGCCGCGAGCGCGGGCCGGCAATGTTAGAGGATTCGTTAGAATCCAAGTTAAGGGTGTCACAAGTTACTGACCGAATTGATCTTCTCGGTGATTTCGGTAAGTGATCGCACGATGGCACGGCCAGTGATCGCACGAGGTTTCGGGTCACCGATCGCACGATGCTATTCACAGTTTTTACACAGTGCGGCCGGAAGGAAAGCTCGGCACCGCCGCGTTTCGCAGGCTCGATCGTAAGCCAGTATCCCGGCAGCGACTGGCGCTTCACGATGGCCCGGATTTCCCCGCTGAACCATTTATAGGGCGCAAGGCTCCCGGATTTCAGGTGCAGGTAGCGCAGGTTGAACCGCCAGCCATCTGTCTGTCGACCACCGTGCTTGCGAACGACGCGGTAGAGCCAACGCTCCAGTCCGCCAGTGAGGTCGAAATAGCCCGGGTCGATCGTCAGGATCAGCTTCTCATCAAGCACGAGCTGGTAGAACCAGTCGGGCAGGATC
>JBBQII010000792.1:0-1738 GCA_038324795.1 Gemmatales bacterium | reverse complement strand
TCCGCGTTCGCCAGACAAGTGCGGAGATGGACATTCACGCGGGCCGGCTGCGTGCGGCCGCGGTGATTCTGCCGGAGATCGAGCAACTCATCGAACGTGGCATCGATTGCGGGGCACTCGCCGATCCGTGGAACATTCTCGGCTATCAGGGCCTTTATCCCCTGTTCCAATCGAAGGAAGACTCAGTCCACGATACGCGCAATGAAGAACTGATCGAAGGGGTGACGCTGCAGTTCGACCTGTACGCCCGGTTGTTGGCAGGTGCCGCGTTCACCGGCGATACGCTGTTGCATCAACGGCTCAGCGAGGGGGTCGATCGCCTGGCCACCTGGTGGGACCGCTTCGCGACCTACACCGTCAGCGATGTGCCGCGACTGGGCGGCGGCGAACGGGCCGAGGCAGCGCAGCACGTGGCCGACACCTTGGTCCGCTGGCGCGAATGGAAGCAGAAGCCGGCCGGTTCGGAGATCGCTTTCTGGCGTGCGCAGAGTTCGGACATTTCATCGACGGCGGCCTACGCGCAAGTGCTCGAAGCGCTCTTGCGCGAGAAGGACTGGAACGCCGCCCTGTCGCTGCTGATGGCCTGGTTGAGCGAGGCGGAACTGATCGCCCTGGAAGAAGGCAATGCCTCGTTCGCCGAACTGGCCGAGGAATGGATCGATGGCGTGATTGATGCCGCGGGCAAGAGCCGTGGGCCGCTGTTACAGCGGTTTCTCGAACTGCTTGAAGTCAATGCGTCCGATCTGTGGAGCGTGCCGGAACTCTCCAGCGCTGTTCGCGACGACGGGGATGGAGACGAGGAGAAAGAATACGCCTCCGCCTATGAGGGGATGTCGTTCCGCGACAGTGCCGACGACGGCGAAGAAGGCAGCGTGGCCGGCGGCGACGAACCCGGCGACTTCCTGCTGGAGGAGGAATCCGACCGGTTGGAAGACCGCCTGAGCTTCCTGTCCGCCGTCGCGCGATTCTGGCAGAAGATTGCACGCCCCGGCAGCGGCATCAGGGATGGCTGGGATGGCTGGCCGCCGATCCTGCTGACAGCCCGGCGTTGGGAAACGGAACTGCTCGAGTTCATGGATTCACTGCTGGCAATTGATATCCCCGCGTCGGTCGGTTCAACCGAGGATGTCATCGAGTTCAATCATCGCCGGGAAGTACGCGATCATCTGGCGGAGATTGCGTTGTCCACACGGATCGATGTCAGTCAGGCGGTCTGGGTACTCGAAGCCGCCGCCGGCGGGCAGGGCGAGTACGACGAGCCGCCGTTGTTCGAATGGGAGACGCAGGCAATCGCGATGGAACGGGCCCTCGCCCTGCGTGATGCGATCGCCATCCGCCGCATCCTGCCGACGCTGTGCGATCAGCTTGCCCACGAGCCGTTGTTGTTCGTGCCACTGGCCGAGGGAGGCAACCCGCGCGACACCCTGCGGGCGCGCACGGCGATGGCGTTCATGGAATCGCTGCTGACGCGACTGCCCCGCTTCGGCCTGCTTCGCGAGACGTACCATCTGCTGCGGCTGGCGAAGTCGATGGAGTTGAACGGCCCGGTGGAAGGGCCCCGCAAGTCCGACTTCGATCGGCTGTTCCGCACCGGGCTGCGCAAGGTCGTGGAAGTGCTGCTCGAAGCAGCAGAGCACTGGGAAGCCGACCGCTCAGTCGGCACCACGGCATTCACGAACGTGCTGCGCGAGATTTCCAAGTCGTTCCTCGACCTTTGGTCGGGGCACAGCCAGATGCT
>JBBQII010000791.1:0-1758 GCA_038324795.1 Gemmatales bacterium | reverse complement strand
CACTTGGTGTACATGCGCAGCATGATTTCCGCCCAGTCGCAGGCGTCGGTCCCGCCGGCACCGGGTTTGATCGACACGATCGCGTTGTTGGCATCGTGCTTGCCGCTCATCATGGCCTGCAACTCGAAGCCGTCGTACATTTGGGCGACTTTATCGAGTTCGACCGGCATATCTTCTTCGAGGGTCGCGTCTTCCTCGGCCAGTTCCGCCAGTGCGGTGAGATCGCCGATGGCGGAATTCAGTTCCTCGTACGGCTTCAACAGCGCATTGAGCGGCTTGATCGCCTGGATCGTCTTTTGAGCGTTTTCCTGATTGTCCCAGAAGCCCGCATCACCCATCTTGTTGGTCAGCCGATCGCGCTCGGCTGCTTTGGTAGGGATGTCAAAGAGAGTCCCGCAGCTGGGTAAGACGGGCGCACAACTCATCAGTCCGCCGGCGAAGTTCAGCGTTCATCGTTCACTCTCCTGTACATCATTCGAAACTAGCATATCACAAAGGATTCACGAAACAATTCAACCTGCTCCGGCGAGCGGGGCGCGTAAGCTCCCTGTGCAGTCATGACCCTCAAAGATAAAGTCGTCCTGATCACCGGCGGCGGCAGCGGCGTCGGCCAGGCCGCGGCCCGGTTGTTCCTCGAACAAGGGGCGAACGTCGCCGTGGCCGGTCGCAATGCCGACAAGCTGAAGAAGGCCGTCGAAGCCATCCCCGGCGGCAGCGCGATCCTGATCGTGCCCACCGATATCACCGATCCGGCCCAGGTGAAGGCCCTTGTCGAGAAGACCACAAAACAGTTCGGCCGGGTCGATATTCTGGTGAACAACGCCGGCACGAACCTGAAAGCGCGTAAGATGCGCGAACTGACCATCGAATCGTGGAACCAGCTGGTCCGCACGAACCTTGATGGTGCATTCTACTGCATCAAGGAAGTGCTGCAGCAGATGATCGACCGCAAGGACGGCGTCATCATCAACGTCAACTCAATCTCGGGCAAGCGGCCGTATCCGCTGGCGGGGGCGGGGTACGCGGCAGGCAAGTTCGGCCTGCACGCCCTGGCTGGGTGCCTGGCGAACGAGGAACTGGAAAGCGGCATCCGCGTCTGCAGCATCTACCCGGGTGAAATCGACACCCCGATCCTCGAAGTACGCCCGACGCCGGTGACTGCCGAACAGCGGGCGAAGATCCTGAAGCCGGAAGACGTTGCCGGGGCAGTGCTTTGGGTGGCAACGTTGCCGCCGCACGTGTCGATCCCGGAGTTGATCATCAAACCGACGGCCCAGGGTTACTTCTGATCCGCGAATCGCGCTCTACACTTTCTCCATGAAGCAAAGCATCCCCCCGGACCTGATCGTTTCGGTTTCGGGCATCCGCGGCATCGTTGGCAGCAGCCTCACGCCCGGCGTGGCGACATCATTCGCCGCGGCCTTCGGGACGTGGGCCGGCGGCGGGCGGATTGTCGTCTCACGCGATAGCCGGCCCAGCGGGGACATGCTCCGGCATGCCGTGATTGCCGGTCTGCTTTCGGCTGGTTGCTCGGTCATCGACATCGGCATTTCCCCAACGCCGACCTGCGGCATTGCGGTGCGACATCTTCATGCGGCCGGGTGCATCCAGATCTCGGCCAGCCATAACCCCGCCCCATGGAACGGCCTGAAGATGTTCGGCCCCGACGGTGCCGTGCTGACGGCTGACAAGGGGGCAGAAGTTCGGGCGCTGTTCGAAGAGGGAACGTTCCGCTCGGTGCCCTGGAATCAGCTGGGT
>JBBQII010000790.1:0-1780 GCA_038324795.1 Gemmatales bacterium | reverse complement strand
CGGCCGTAGTGCCCGGCACGCAGATCATCGTACAGGACCAGTTCCGCGCCCGTACCCGCTTCGACGGAATCGTTCTCGGCATTGCCGGCGAGCGTACTTACAACCGATTGTACCTGCAGGGAGCAATCAAGTTGAACGTCGGCCAGGTGACTCGCGAAGTGTCGATTTACGGTCAGACGACTGTCAACGTTCCGGGCGAAGGACAGTCGATTGAACCGGGCGGCCTGCTGGCGCTCAATTCGAACATCGGGACCTACCGCGACACCGACTGGACGGTGATTCCGGAAACGCAGTTGCGTGTCGGCTACCGAATCACCCAACGCATGACGGCCTACGCGGGTTACAACCTGATCGTCTGGCCGAAGGTGGCCCGGGCTGCGGAACAGATCGACCCGGCCGTGAACACGAACCTGATCCCGCCCGTGATCGACAACTCCGGCCCGGCCCGCCCGGCATTCTTCGGCCCGACGTCCACCCTGTGGATCCAGGGTGTCTCGCTGGGGGTGAATCTGCAGTTCTGACAATTGAATCTGGACGAGTTCGCGGTTGCCTACCCGGCTGCCGCGAACTCGACTGCTTCCGGCGAAATGACTGGAAATTCAGGCTACTACGTATCCAGTTCCGCCTGAAGCTCGGCGATGATGTCGTCGTAGCCTTCCGTGAAGATCTCGAAGTTGCGCATGTTCTTGGAGCCGATGTAGATCCGGAGCGCCTCGCGCGCATGTTCGACCAACTCGATCTGACTGCGAACCAGATCATACTGTTCTTGAGTAAGAATCATGTCTGCACCTTAACCAGACCCTTGCTGATGTTCGCCAGCCGGTCGAACTTAATCTGCCAGTCTACTTTAACTCGGCTGAAGAACGTGATCCAGTCTTGTTCGCCGACACTTCCTCGGTTCACCGCGATCGCATCGAAGCGATACTCTTGCCGCACTCGCCGCTTTGAAATCAAGTTGTACTGCACGGGCTGCATTTCCACACGCAGGTCGAACTCCGGCGGCACAATCACGATCAAGTCAATGTCACCCGGCTCATCAACGATCGACATGACGAACGAACAATCAAGGATGACGCTGCTGCCAGGAATCGCCTGCTTCAAGTCGTTGAGAAACCGCTTCAGCGTCTCAAACAGCCGGATGCGTCGGTCGGAACGCAGGAACTGAGCGAAACAACGCTCGATCTCATCAAGCGTTGCCTCATGCACGCCGGGAGCCAGCAGTTGACGGTCGTCAAAGGCGAAGGGCATCGAGCGGTTTCCTCAACGTGCCGCCTTCTTCGGCTTCGCCACATGCGTTGCCGCGCCAAGAGCGAGTTCCGCGGCTTCCATGATCGTCTCACCCAGGGTCGGGTGCGGGTGGATGCTGTCTGCCACATCGCGCGCGACAGCGCCCATCTCGATCGCCAGCACTGCCTCGGCGATCATTTCGCCCGCGTTCACGCCGACGATGCCGACACCCAGCACTCGTTTCGATTCAGGGTCGACCAGCATCTTGGTCATGCCTTCGTTGCGGGCCAGTGTCGTCGCCCGACCGGATGCGGCCCACGGGAACGTCAACTTCTCGAACGGGACGTTCTGCTCCTGCGCTTCGCGTTCGGTCAGGCCTGCCCAGGAGATTTCCGGGTCGGTGAAGACGACGGCCGGAATGGCGCGCGGGGCGAATTCGGACTTTTCCCCCAGCAGCGTCTCGACCGCGGTCTTCGCTTCCGCCGTCGCTTTGTGCGCCAGGCCCGGCTCCCCGGCCACGTCGCCGATCGCCAGGATGTGCGGCTCGCTGGTG
>JBBQII010000789.1:0-1782 GCA_038324795.1 Gemmatales bacterium | reverse complement strand
CGTCACCAACATCGGCGAGGGAGACCATCTCGGCGCATCGGAAGTCGACACGCCCGAGCAACTCGCTTACGTCAAAAGCGTCATCGTCGCGGCAGTCAGCCAGCAGGGCTTCGCGGTATTGAATGCCGAAGATCCGCTGGTCGTCTGGATGGCGCAGTACTGCAAGGGCGCGGTGATTTATTTCGCACGCCATGCCGATCATCCGGTCGTCGTCGAGCATCGCGCGAAGGGCGGCCGGGCCGTGTTCGCGCGGGATCGGTCCATCATCATCGCCCACGGTGCGAAAGAAGAAGTCGTCATCAAGCTCGTCAAAGTACCGCTGACGCACGCGGGGCTGATCTCGTTCCACGTCGAAAACGCGCTGGCGACGACGGCGGCCTGCTGGGCGCTGGGCGTTCCCCTCGACGTCGTGAGGACCGGCCTGGAAACCTTCGCGGCCGACCTCGACAAGGATCCCGGCCGCTTCAATCTGATGAAGATCAACGGCGCGATGGTCATCCTCGATTACGGCCACAACGCGGACGCGCTGCGGGCGCTCATCGATTCACTCGATAATTTCCCGCATCGCAAGCGGTGGATTGTCTATTCGTCCGCGGGCGATCGGCGTGACGTCGATCTGATCCGGCAGGGCGAAATCATCGGCAACGGCTTCGATCGGGTCATCCTCTATGAGGACCCGCGCTACCTGCGCGGCCGATCGGAGGGCGGCATCACGGGTCTATTACGTTCAGGACTTTCCAGGGGCAAACGAATGCGTGAGATTGATGAGGTCCGAAGTTGGGAGAAATCCGCCGATCTGGCACTGAAGTCAGTCGGTGAGGGCGACCTGCTCGTCCTTCAGCCGGACATGATCGATGAGGCGGTCGAGTTCGTCGGTCGATACTTCAAGGACGGCAAGGGACACGAGATCAGCGTCAACGAAGCGCTGATCGAGACCACCCCGCAGCCGGACGAGATCGTCTACCCGGTCGAAGACTTCGGCGTCGAAGTCCGGCCGCACCCGCTCGGCCGCGGCGCTCACGCGACACGCGTTTTCGGCAAGAACGAGATGATCCTGCGCGGCTGGGGCGAACGCACCACGATCCGTACCTGGGCGACCATCCAGATCGACCATGGCGAACATATCATCCCGCCGTCGCCCCTGGTCTGCCTGAACCACTCGTGCTACCCGAATTGCGGCCTGCTCGTCCGCCGCGGCGTCGAGCATGTCTCGGTTCATGCCCTGCGGCCGATCGAAGTGGGCGAGGAACTGACGCTCGATTACGGCAGCTTTGAAGTGCAGGTCAAGCATATCGATGGCCCCTGCCAGTGCGGGGCCGAAGAGTGCCGCGGCCGGGTCACCGGTTACGAGAGCATGCCGCAGAAGCACCGGGAACTGCTGGGCGTCTACATTGCCGAGTACCTCCGCGAGCCGAAGCCGGTGACGACACGCAGGAAGGAATCCGAAAATCTGCTGGTCGCCGCCCACGGTTCGTGAGGCGGCTGATTCACGAGCATCATCCCGAGCCGGAAGCATCAGCAACGGAGCAATCCCCCGTCGCGGACGCTTCCGGCTCTGTCTATCGTTGAGGGTGGCATGGAATTCAACCGCATCTGGGTCTTGCGCGGACCGAACGTCTGGTCGCGTCGGCCGGTTCTTGAAGCCGAAATCAACTTCGGCGACCTGCGTGCCGCCCTGCCCTCCGCCATTCCCGACTTCACCGACCGGCTGCTGGCGATTCTTGCCCCGCATGCCGATGCCGCCCTGATCGCAACGCTGGAACAGGCCCCGCATCTGGGATC
>JBBQII010000788.1:0-1802 GCA_038324795.1 Gemmatales bacterium | reverse complement strand
CTCTGCCGACGCAGCCTGAACCCGCCATTGTTGAACCGCGGCCCCGCATCCCCGAACAGGGTGCCGTTTCGCCTCATCGCGTGGCGAGGCCAACCCGTCCGACGCATGCCCACACTGCGGTCGCCCCGGCACTGGTAGCTTTGGCAGCACTGCTGAAGTCGGAACAAGGAGGTGCCGTGGCGATCCTCCTCCACGAAATCCTCGGCCATCCGAAGTCGAAGCAACGACGAGCTTGATCGAAACGCTATTTCTTCTCCGGCGGCGATGAGTCGAGGTAGGCGAACAGGTCCGCGATCTCTTCCTTTGTCAGTTCTTCCATCAGTTTCTCCGGCATGACGGAAACGAGTGACGCGAACTTCGATTCGATATCGCCCGACTTCAGCATCACTTTGTTCGCGTCCTGCAGCAACACCGTCACCATGCCGCCCTGCTCCGCCAGCAGGCCGATGTACGTCCTGCCGTCAAGCGTCATGATCAGCGATGAGCGGTACTGATCGCTGATCACCTTCGACGGCAGCAGGATCGATTCGAGGATTTCCGATCGCTTGAACCGCTTCGACAGTTGCGTCAGGTCGGGGCCGATCCCTTCGCCCTCGGTGCCGTACTTGTGGCACTTGATGCAGTTGGCCTTGGCGAAGACCAGCTTGCCGCGGACGGCGTCAGCCTTGCTTTTCACCGCGTCCTGTTCGAGATAAGCCGCGAGTTCTGCCAGCTTGAACTTCGACTCAACCGCCGACTCCCCAGCCGCATCCGGCAGGGCCGGCTCTTTCGGGAACGACTGACCGAACCAGCGCCCCCACGATGCCAGTTCGCTTTTCCAGTCTTCCTTCTTCTCGCCGCCGAACGACTTGCTCGCGCTCCAGTGCCGAAGCAGTTCGACGGCCTTCCACTTCTGCGTTCCCTGCAGTTTACCCGCGCTCGCGATAGCTGTCCGCCACGCGGCCGTGTCGTCGGGCTTCGGCTTCACCGGGTTTCTGATCAACGCCTCGATCAACTCCGGCGCGATCTGAGCGCTGGCGACCGTCAGGCCCTTCAGCAGATAGGGAAAGTTCTCCGGTAACGGCTTCCGCGCGAGGATCCGCGCGACGCTCAGATGCTGTGTCGGGTCCTTGTCCGCCAGGGCCCGCAACGCGGCCGGTGCATCGGGCGATGTTGATCGACTCAGCGCATCGACCAGGGCTATCTTGATCTCGTTCGCCTTGGGCTGATCCTTTTGCACGCTTGCCAGCATGGCCGACAGCCGTTCCGGGTTCGGCAGGTTTTCGGGCGTTGCCCCGCGCAGCATCATTAACGCGGAGAGCGGGAACGCATCGAACTTCGCGATGATCGCCTTCTGTTCCTCCGCATTCCAGATCGGCCGCAGGTCGCCCATGATGTTGTTGATAAAGCCGCTGAAGCTGTTGCCGCCGGTCCAGGTGCGCGTGCCTTCGTACCAGATCAGCAGTTCTTCTTTCTGTTCGGGCGTCCAGCCGTCGCTGATCACACGCAGGCAATAGGCATAGTGAATTTGCTGCGGGCGATCGGCTTTCGCTTCACGCATCGCCGCGAGCAGCTTCGGCAACGGCGTGGTCACCAGATGCTTCGTGCGTGCGAACTCCGCGAGCAGGATTGCCATTTCGCGGTTCAGGGAACTGTCCTTCGTTGGAAACAGGTCGCGGCAATCGAGGGCGATGCCGCGTACTGCCTGCGGCCGGCCTTCGCAGTGCACCAGTGCCAATTGAACGGTGCGTACCCATTCCAGCAGTGTGCCTGTCGAATCGCCCGGTGTCTTGTCGTGCAGTCGCTCAAAAATGATGTCGGTG
>JBBQII010000787.1:0-1806 GCA_038324795.1 Gemmatales bacterium | reverse complement strand
GGACTTCCTGCTGGATGCACAGGTCAGTGCCGATTTCTACCTGACGCAGATCGTCTCGCATCACCAGGCCGATCGCGTCAGCGCGTTTCTCGAGGCCGGCCGCACCCGCGGCCTGGCCATGCCCGGGGTATTTGGCGTCTTCTACTACCGCAGCGCCAACCTCAAGACGCTTGAGATGTTGAGCCAGTTCCTGCCGGTACCGGTAGACGCATTGACGGCGGAGTTCGCCGCGGGCGGCACGCCCATCGAGATTTGCGCGCGCACCATCCGGTCACTGATCGACCTCGGCGCGGAACAATTCTACGTAAGCAACCTGCCCACCAAGAAGACCGCCGCCACGCTGAACGCCATCCTGGATAAGGCGGGCGTCACCGCAGCATCACGATAAGTAATACCAACCCGTCAGCGTTTACAATATCCGGATGGGTAAATTCTACGACTCGGTTCCCGTCTCAGCCATCGTTCGCATCCGCGACATGATGTACACCGTCAAGGATCCGTTCCGGCTCGATCAGGGCGATGTGTCGTTCGACGCGCCCGAGACATTCAAGGCCGCCGTCGCGCAGGCGATGAAGGACAACCGGACTCACTACCTGCCCACCGCCGGCATTCCGCCACTGCGAAAAGCCGTGGCCGAGAAGATGCGGAAGAAGAATGGCATTCCCATTGGCTCGGACGAGGAGGTGCTGATCACCAACGGCGGCACGCACGGCTTGTACGCCGTGATGCACGCACTGCTCGAGCCGGGCGACGAGATGATCGTGCCGGGGCCCGAGTGGCCACCGACCATGGCGATTTGCCAGGCGGCGCAGGGTGTGCCGGTGCAGGTGCCGCTGCGCGAAGAGCTCGGCTGGCGCTGGAACATCGACGAGGTCGAGAAGGCCATCACGCCGAAGACACGCGTCCTGTACCTGAACTCGCCCAACAACCCGACCGGCGGTATTCTGACTCGCGCCGACATCGAGCGGCTGGCGGCGATCGCCAAGGAACG
This sequence comes from Gemmatales bacterium, assembly GCA_038324795.1. Classification (GTDB taxonomy): domain Bacteria; phylum Planctomycetota; class Planctomycetia; order Gemmatales; family Gemmataceae; genus JAIOQJ01. The sequence goes on along the minus strand of JBBQII010000787.1, from coordinate 815 downwards.
CAACCTGTGGGTGATTTCCGACGAAGCGTACGAAGACCTGCTCTTCACTGGTGAACACGTCAGCATCGCGTCGCTGCCGGGGATGTACGAACGGACGATCCCGGTCTACACGATGAGCAAGTCGTACGCGATCACTGGCGTGCGGGTCGGCTACTTCGCCATTAAGGACAAGGCGCTGCTCGCCCGCGCGCTCAAGATCGTGCTCTACACGACCAGCAACGTCTCGTCGATCGCGCAGTACGGCGCGGTCGGCGCGCTCGAGGGATCCCAGGACTGCATCACCGAGTTCCGCGACGAGCTGAAGGCCCGCCGCGACTTGTTCTACCAGGGGCTGGAAGCGGCGGCACCCGGGGTGTTCTCGGGCACGCCGCCCGATGGCGCGTTCTACGCGTTCGTGAAGATCAACGCCGACTGGGCGAAGAATGCCGGCATTGCCGGCCAGTCGCTGTCGTGGGCGATGGCCGAACACCTGATCCAGCACGCCCGCATCGGGTGCGTGCCCGGCGTCGACTTCAGCGCCAACTGCGAAGGCTACATGCGCTTCTGCACCGGCCGCAGCCGCGAAGAGCTCACCGGCGCTCTGGCGTCGATGAAGGACACCTTCGCGCGCCTGCCCGCCCCGGTCATTTGAGGTGCCTTCCTCCATCCACGCGAATGGTCTCGCCCGTGACGAAATCTGACTGCACGAGAAACATCACCGCCTTGGCAATCTCGGCGGCGCCGCCCCAGCGCCCAAGCGGGGTATTTTGCACAACCGACGCGCTCTCCTTCTCGTTCATGTCAAGCGGAGGGAGGATCGGCCCCGGCGCAATCGC
>JBBQII010000786.1:0-1836 GCA_038324795.1 Gemmatales bacterium | reverse complement strand
GTCGTTCCATGTCGGCGTGACGCAGGGGAAGGGAATCTGGAACCGCCATTCAGCCGTGGCCGACTTCGACCCGGCCCCGCAGTTGGATGCGTTCTGGACCGATGCGCTGCGTTCGTTCCGCGCGGTCAAGCGCCGGGACTTCGGTTTCACGATCGCGCTGCGTGTGGTGGAAGATGCGGCCGTGGTTCCGGTGGAGAAGGCACCGTAATCAATCGGCCTGTTTAGCGTGCATCCCGGCATTCTGCCCTCACTCCGGCTCCAGCCCCAGCAACAGCCGTGAAGCGAGGATCAGCCGTTCGGGGCAGGTCAGGTTCTTCCGTTCTTCGCGTGTTCGGATGGCGAGGTCGGGATCGCTGGTAATGATGTTGTCGATGCCGCGTTTGATCACCTGGCCCATCGTGCGGGCGTCGTTGATCGTCCACGCGTGAACTTCCATCCCCTGCGACTGGGCCGATCGCTGCAGCTCGGGCGTGAGGAAATCGAAGCGGACGCTGATCGCATCGACATCGAGCCGACTGACGTTCCCCAGTGCCTGCGCAACGGTCAGCCCGGTTCGCAACTTCGGGTTGTGTTTCTTCGCTTCCACCAGCGAGTCATAACTCAGTGAGGTGATCAGGCATTCGTCTTTGAACTGCTTCTCGCGGATGATGCGGGCGACCGCTTCGCTCAGTTGCGGGTTGGGGCCGAACACCTTTAGTTCGATGTTCAGCCGGATCTTTCCACGGCACAGGTCGATCACCTCTTCCAGTGTCGGCACCCTTTCATTCGCATATGCCGGGTCGAACCAGGATCCCACGTCCAGTTCGCGCACTTCGGCGAATGTCATCTCATCCAGCCGCCGCGACAGCCCGCTCACGCGGCGGAAGTCGCGGTCGTGCAGCACGGCCATCGCCGGTCAACTGCACGTCCATCTCGAGATAGTCGGCCCGACTGTCGATCGCCCGCTGCATGGCCGCCAGCGTGTTCTCAGGTGCGATCCGCGCATTGCCGCGATGGGCCGTCACTCGCACCGGTGGCTGTTCGCGCACCCAACGATCCATGTCCACCCACAGCGCCAGTGGAACGATCAGAAACAGCGGCATCGTCAGGGCCATCAGCCGCCAACTCCATGGCGAGATCGGGCTGTTCATATCGAGCGCCGCTTCCCGGCCGCCGGAAATATCGATCCCCAATTCAGCATTGCGCATCAGGTACAGCCGGCGGACGATCAATCCCAGTCCGACAATCAGCGTGAACAAGACCATCGCGACGATGCCGCCCTGAGTCAGCAGCAGCGCGAGGATGAGCAGAACAGGCCGTTCGCCGGCATTCGCGAGAACCAGCGCGGCCAACTGACGAAACCCGGCATCGAGAATGAGGCCCAGCACGCTGACGCCGATCACCCAACCGACGAGCGTGAACGCCGTCCGCCAGCCGATGCCGCGTACGCGCTCCCGGCTGGCACGCATGGCCGAGCGGGGCGACTGATTCTCGAACAGCATGATCGGCAGTGCGAACACGAAGCGCACCTGCAGCCAGACCGTCACCGCCACGACGGCCACGGCGATGGCCACGCCAAGCCCGGCCGCCTGCCAGAACGCAGCGGGACGGACCGTCAGGTAGTAGTAGATGTCGTGTTCGGACAGCAGCATCTGCTTCGTCAGCACCGCCAAAAGCAGAAACGGTACGATGGCCAGTGCCAGCCACCCAGCTGTAATCGCCCCCAGTTTGAAGATGCCCGGGACCTTGCGCAGCATCAGTTTCAACGTCGGGCTGATGCCGCCTTCGGTGCGCGCGACCAGCAGCATGATTCCGGCCTGTTCGAGAAACAGGATCGACAGTCCGACCGTAGCCACG
>JBBQII010000785.1:0-1842 GCA_038324795.1 Gemmatales bacterium | reverse complement strand
CTTTCAAATCGAGTTCCTTCACGTACTTTCCTGGAATGAGCACGCCCAAACTGTCGCCCCATTTGCCAAGCTGTGCTTCCATGTTCGTTTTCCTCACCTCGATAAAGGTTCTGTTGCGGATGCAAGTTAAAACAACTCCTCGATCGGCTTCACGCCATAATCCGCCAGCGGGATCGGTCGGCCTTGCGGGCCGGGCAGATCCTTCTGGGGGTCCAGTCCTAGACCTTTGAAGATCGTCGCGGCGAAGTCGCCCGTTGACACCGGCCGTGTTTTCGGGGCGTATCCCAGCTCGTCCGATTCGCCGACGACGCGGCCGCCTTGCAGGGGGCCGCCGCCCATGATGACGGTCCAGACGCCCGGGTGATGATCGCGACCGCCGGCGGGGTTCACTTTCGGCGTGCGGCCGAACTCGCCGCAGGCGACGACCATCGTCTTGTCCAGCAGGCCTCGTTCCTTCAGGTCTTCCAGCAGCGTGCTATAGGCCTGGTCGAAGTTCGGGGCGACCAGCTTCGACATCTCCTGAATATCCGTGAACGGCTTCGAGCCGTGGATGTCCCAGGTGATTTCGTCGAATACCGTTTCGAACATGTTCACCGTGACGAAGCGCACGCCCGATTCGATCAACCGGCGGGCCATCAGGCAGCACTGGCCGAAGCGCGTGCGGCCGTAGCGGTCACGCATGGCCGCAGGCTCTTTCTCGACGGCGAAGGCTTCGCGCGCCTTCGGCGAACTCATCAGCTTGTAGGCCATGTGGAACGCATCGTCGAGTTGCTTGGCGGCGGCGTTGTTCTCGAACTTGCTGACTTCGCCATCGATGGCGTCGCGCAGCTTCTGCCGGCGCTCGGCCCGTACGTCGCTGATATAGTCGGGCGGCAGCAGGTCGGGCACTTTGAAGTTCGGCACCGAAGGGTCGGCATTCAACACAAACGGGTCGTGGGTCTTGCCCAGATAGCCGGCACTCTGGCCGTGCGGCATGTTACCGCCGGTTCGCCCCATCGGGCGCGGCAGCAGCACGTGCGCGGGCAGTTCGCCGCGGCCGCCGCGCAGGTAGCCGAGCGAGCAACCAATATGCGGATGCTCGACCCCGCCGGTGAACAGTCGGCCGGTCTGCATCATCTGGTGGCCGGTGTCGTGTACCGCCGTTGCCGTGTGGTAGACGGATCGCACCAGCGAAAACTTGTCGCCGTGCCTGGCCATCTTCGGGAAGATCTCGCTGATCTCCAGACCCGGGGCGTTGGTCTTGATCGGCATGAACGGCCCGCGCACCTCGGCGGGAGCTTTCGGCTTCAAGTCCCAGGTATCAAGCTGGCTTGGCCCACCCAGCAGGAACAGCATGATGCAATTGACGTCGTTGTCCTTCGTCCCCTGTGCCTCTTTCGCACGCAGGTAGGCAGGGAGCGACAGGCCCACCGTTGCCAGGGACCCCGCATGTAAAAAGTCGCGACGGCTGACGGTGCCGCAGAGAGACGCCGGCCGGGGAGCAGAGAGTTGCAGCATGGTTGAGGACCTTTGAAAGCGGCAATCGAACAACGTCTACACTACCTCGACAGACCGTACGGGTCAACAAGCGCCGATGGGCAGACGATCCGATCATCTGCCTGATCTGCCCAGTTCCGGGACGGTCTGGAACAACTCGGCGATTTGTTGCTTCACCGTCGGCGGCATGTCAGGGAACTTCGCCGGATTGAGAAAACCATCGAGTTGTTTCGCGAGATCATCGAACTTGATCTGGAGGCCGACAAGGTCGCCTTTCGTCGCATCCTCGCCGATGTCGCGGAAGGCCGCGATCAAACATCGCTTTTGGAGGATGTAGAGTTCCACATAACGCATGCGGCGTTGGAT
>JBBQII010000784.1:0-1854 GCA_038324795.1 Gemmatales bacterium | reverse complement strand
CCCGCATCACCGCGGCGTGGAAGAACGAGTCTTCGAGACGTTGCCGCACCTGTACCGGAAACTCGAGGAAGGCAAGAAGCTGCTGGGGCCCTCGCAGTTCCACGAACTGCGCTACGAAGACCTCGTCGCCGACCCGGTCGGCGAGATGCGCCTGTTGTACGACAAGCTCGAACTGGGCGAATTCGACTCGCTCAAGCCGCGACTGGAAGAGTACCTGGCGAAGAACCGGAACTACGAGCCGAACAAGTTCGAGCTCTCCGCCGAGAAGCGCGACGAGATCTCGAAGCGCTGGGGCAACGTCATCCGCCACTACGGTTATTCGATCGAAAGCGATGAGACGGATGCAGAGGAACCTTCGATCCTGCCGTTCCCGACGCTGCACACGCCCGTCGCGGCGGATGCCGATGCCGAATCGGACGCGGCCGTGGAAGTCGCCCATGCCGCCGGTGCCCGCGTCGCCAGCGGGTCATAGTTGAGCAGAGCCCGAGCGCAAGCGAGAAACAAAGGGCTCTTTTGTGCTCGGGCTCTGATCGTTCACTTTTCACGTTGCATCGTCCGCACACTTCATCGCACAATACATGAACGCTCTGCTCTCCCGCCGTTTTCGTCGGAGAACTTCATGTCATTGCGTCTGCCGTTCGCATTCCTGCTGTTCGCTGCCACACTCCATGGTGAAGAGCCGAAGCAGCGCACCGTCGAAGAACTGGCGAAGAGCCTGAAGCCATCGATCGTCGTCGTCACCTCTGCCGGCCGCGAAGCATCACGCACCCTGCTGGGCACTGGCTACATCGTGTCGGCCGACGGGTTGATCGCCACCAACTTTCATGTCATCGGCGAGGGCCGGCCGCTGGCGGTCGAAACCGCGGACGGCAAGAAGTTCGACGTGCTGTCGATCGAAGCGACCGACCGCGCCCGCGACCTGGCCCTCATCAAGATTGATGCGAAAAACCTGCCCGCTCTCGAACTCGGCGACTCGGACGACCTGAAGGACGGCCAGCCGATCGTGGTTCTCGGCAATCCGCAGGGGCTCAAACACAGCGTTGTCTCCGGTGTGGTCTCGGGCCGTCGCGAGATCGAGGGGATGCCGATGATCCAACTGGCGATCCCGCTGGAGCCGGGCAACTCGGGCGGGCCGCTCGTCGACATGCAGGGACGAGTGCAGGGGACGATCACGCTGAAATCGCTGGTGACGGAGAACCTTGGCTACGCCAGCCCGGTCAACGCGATCAAGCCGCTGATCGCCAAACCGAACCCGGTGCTGATGTCGGCCTGGGTGACGATCGGCGCACTCGACCCCGATGAATGGAAGCCGCTGATGGGTTCCAGTTGGAAGCAACGGGCCGGGCGCATCAAGGTGCAGGGGGCCGGCAGCGGCTTCGGCGGGCGCTCGGTCTGCATCAACCAGGCAAAGCCGCCCGCGTTACCGTACGAAGTGTCGGTGACGGTGAAGCTTGACGATGAGAAAGGGGCCGCGGGGCTGATCTTCCATCACGCGGACGACAGGCATTACGGCTTCTACCCGACCGGCGGCAAACTGCGACTTACCCGCTTCGACGGGCCGGACGTGTTTTCGTGGAAGATTCTCGAAGATGTGCCGTCGCCGCACTACCGTCCCGGCGACTGGAACACGCTGAAGGTCCGGGTGAGCAAGGACGGCATCAAGGCGTATGTGAATGATCAGTTGGCTATCGAATCGGACGATACCGCTCTGACGACCGGCCTGCCGGGACTGGCGAAGTTCCGTGACACGGCCGCGGAGTTCAAGAAATTCCAGGTCGCCAAGTCGATCACTCCGATTGTGATCCCCGATGCCGACATCGCGAAGCTGCTCAAGCCGTTCGACAACCTGTCATC
>JBBQII010000783.1:0-1868 GCA_038324795.1 Gemmatales bacterium | reverse complement strand
TGAGTCGTTGCGCCTGCAGCAGTTGCAGACGCAGTGATTCGGTCTCGTTCAGCACGACGGGTTCGAGGGTTGCTTCGCCGATCATGTCCGGTTGCCTCCTGGGCAGCTTTCGGAAAGTCAGTGGGCCGACATCCGAAAGTTCATGCCTGGTGATGGTAATCGGTATCGGTTGTAACGACGAAAGCTCTTCATCACTTCTGAGGCATCGCCGGGGTTTCCTCCGGAGAGATCCGCCGATTCCTGTCAAGACGACTCGGCATGGGAAAATGAGAAGAAATGATGTTCTGTATGGATCGGCGAACGGCTTATCCAACTTGTGAAAGTTCGCGCACCGGCCCCGGCACCTCCGCCAGCGTGACCGCTTGCCATTTCCCGTCTTCCTCGAACAGTTCGCTGATTGCCAGGTTGCTGACGTGCCCCAGCCTCATCCAGTCGCTGACCGGGCGTTTGAGGATCGACAGCAACAATACCCGACAGACGATCCCATGGCAGACGATCACAGTCGCCTTGCCGCAGTACTCGCTGACGATGCGTTCCCAGACGGAGATGAGGCGGGCCTGCAACGCATCGAATGACTCTGATCCTTCGGGAGCATACGCGGTATTGCCGGCGATCCATTGTTCGAGCGTATCCGGCCAGATGCCCAACCCCGACTGGGCGGGCATCCCGGCCAGGCCGCCCACCTTACGCTCATGCAGCAGGGGTTCGATCCGCACAGGCAGCCCGCATGCGGCGGCGATCGGCTGGACGGTCTGCCGGGCACGCAGCATGTTCGAGGAGATCAGCACTTCCACCAGCCAGTCGGCAATGACCGATGCCGCGGCTGCAGCCTGACGATGGCCCAGTTCGCTCAGTTCCACGTCGGACTCGAAGCCGTGAAACACGTCCGGCCGGCTGGTTTGTCCGTGCCGCAGCAACCATACTCGCGTCGCCATCGTCGATCCTCGAACCGGGCATCTGTAGGCCTCATAATATATCCGCAGGTTCCCGTAAGCGAAACAGAGGAACCGGCCTGGGATCAGCCATGTTTGAAACCGACTACAAAATTCTCTCGATGATGATCGCTCCTGCGTTGTTCATGACGGCAACCGGCTCGTTGATTCTGTCGTCGAACAACCGGCAATCGCGCGTCATCGACCGCATTCGTGTGCTGATCAACCTTCTCGACCAGATTACCCTGCCGACCAGCACGCTCGATTTCCCCGAGCTTCGCAAGCAGTTTCACCGTACCGAAATCGAGATGTTGCAGAGGCGTGGCAACCGTATCCGCACCGCGACGGCGCTGCTGTATCTGTCGTTCGCTTTGTTCGTGTTCTCCAGCCTGATGATCGGCATCGATCTGTTTCTCGACACACGCGTTTCCAGCGTGCCGACCGTGCTGGCTTTGTCGGGGGTGGGGAGCCTGCTGGTCGGCTGCATCTTCCTGTTCCGCGAATCAAGTACCGCGGTCCGGACGGTTGATCTGGAGATCGAGTTTCTGCGTTGTCTGCAGGTCGAACGTGAACAGCCGCGGCGGTAGGACAGGAGGCCTACGCTTCGCGCACGCCGTTGATGCGATCCATCACTTCGACGAGGCCCTGCTGATTGACGATTTGAATCGCCAGGCCCGGGCGGGCGTTTGCTTCGAGCAGCAGCGGGCCGTAGCGCTCATCCAGCACGATGTCGATGCCGACGTATCCCAGGCCTACCGCTCGCGCCACTTTCGTTGCCATTTCCAGCATCGTCTGCCATTCAGGCACAACGTGATCCGCCAGCGGCATCCCCGTATCGGGATGGCGATCGATGATGTCACGCCCCGCCAGTGCCGACGTGGTCCGGCCCGTGGTCAAGTCGATGCCTACGCCGATACCGCCCTGGTGCAGGTTGGC
>JBBQII010000782.1:0-1868 GCA_038324795.1 Gemmatales bacterium | reverse complement strand
CGCGTGGTCGATCTCGATCGGCTGACGAACGAAGTCAGTGTCGCTTTCTTCGGCGTAAACGTCAGTTGCGCCCAATGCCACGATCATCCACTGGTCAACGACTGGAAGCAGGACCACTTCTTCGGTATGAAGGCGTTCTTCTCGCGAACCATCGACAACGGCGGCTTCCTCGCGGAGAAGGAGTTCGGCCAGTTGAAGTTCACGCCCAACAAGGGCACCGAGAAGTTGGCCAAGCCGTTGTTCCTGTCGGGCAAAGAGATCACGCTCGCCAACTTCCGCGAGCCAACCGGCGACGACACGAAGAAAGAAAAGGAACGCCTGGAGAAAGCGAAGGCCGACAAGAAGCCCGCCGCGCCGCCGAGCGTCAGTGCCCGCGCCAAGCTGGTCGAGGTCGCCCTGCAGGAGCCGAATGGCGGCTTCTTCAGCCGGGCTATCGTCAACCGCCTCTGGCATCGCTTCATGGGGCATGGGCTGGTCAATCCGCTGGACCAGATGCACTCCGAGAATCCGCCCAGCCATCCGGAACTTCTCGAGTGGCTGGCCCGCGATACCGCATCGCATAACTACGATGTAAAGCGGTTGATCCGCGGCATCGTCCTCAGCGATGCCTATGCACGCGGCAGCAAAGCCCCCGGCGACACGCCGATCCCGGCTCAGTACTTCGCCACCGCGCGGCTCAAGCCGTTGACGCCGTACCAGATGGCGACAGCGCTGAAGATCGCGACGGTCGACCCGGCCAGCTTCGGCAAGGTCAGCGGCACGGAACTTGATGCGAAGCTGGAAGGGCTCGATGCTGCCGTGCGCGGCTTCGCGGCGAACATTGCGATGCCGGGCGATGACTTCCAGATCGGCGTCAACGAGGCGCTGCTGTTCAGCAACAGTTCCAAGGTGTTCAGCGAGTTCCTGCTGGATGGCCCGGGGACGCTGCTGGGCCGTGCGAAAGAATCAACCGACGCCGTCCAAGCGATCGATCTGCTGGTGCGCAGCACTCTGTGCCGCCCGGCCACGCCCGAAGAAAAGCAACTGCTCGGCCAATACCTGACGAAGCGCAGCGATCGCCCGGCCGAGGCCTGCCGGCAGATCGTCTGGGCCCTGATCACAAGTTCCGAATTCCGATTCAACCATTGATGGCATGCCCTTTCGGTGCGGAGAAAGTCAGATGCGAGATAACTACTGCGGTTCCTCCGATCACGGCGTGACGCGCCGCGGTTTCCTCGGCACGGCAGCCACTGCCGGCGCGGCTGCGTTTGCGGACATGACGCAGATCGATCAACTAGCACATGCCGATGTGGCGAAGGAACTGAGAAAAGACCAGAAGCGCGTCATCATGCTCTGGCTCGCCGGCGGGGCCAGCCAGATGGAGACGTTCGACCCGAAGCCGGGGGTCGCGACCGGCGGACCGTTCCGCTCGATCCAGACAGACGAGCCCGGAGTGCGCATCAGCGAGTTGATGCCGAAGATGGCCCAGCGACTGAAGCATACCTGCATCATCCGTTCGCTGAACACAAAGAACGGCGACCACGGCAGCGGCGCGAAAATCATGATGCGCGGCCGAAAGGACGAAGCGAACCTGAAGTACCCCGACCTGGGTGCGGTTCTCGCGAAGGAAATGGGCCGGGCCGACAGCAAGGTTCCTGATTACGTTTCGTTCTACACGCAGACGGAAGGCCGGACGTTCGCCCCGGGCGAATCGGGTTTCCTCGGCTCTCGCTACGCGCCGATGGAACTGACGAAGAACAACATGCCCGAGAACATTGCCAAGCTCGACGGCATCACCGAAATCGATCATCAACAGCGGGCTGACCTGCGCGACCTCTTGAGCAAGAAGTTCGCGGACGGCCGAAGCTCGACGACGATGGGTAGCCACA
>JBBQII010000781.1:0-1884 GCA_038324795.1 Gemmatales bacterium | reverse complement strand
TAACAGCGATCTGCCGTACGACACGTTCGTGAAGTGGCAGCTTGCCGGCGACGAGATCGCCCCCGACGATGTCGAAGCATTGAAAGCGACCGGCTTTCTCGCGGCCGGGGTGCACAGCACGCAAATCACGAAGAACGAAGTCGAAAAGCATCGCTACGACGAAATGGACGACATGCTTGCCACGACGGGCACCGCTATGCTCGGCCTGACAATCGGCTGCGCCCGCTGCCACGACCACAAGTTCGATGCGATCCCCGCACGCGATTACTACAACCTGCTGGCGACGTTCACGACCACGGTTCGCGCCGATGTGCCGCTCGATGTCGACCCGAAGTTGAAGTCGCTGCGCGACGGCATCAGAAGGCTGGGCGTGAGTCCGCCGACGACGACGACAAAAGTGCTGATCAGTTCCGAAGGCCTGAAGGCGGTTCGCCTGCACACCCAGGGCGAAGACTTTCTGCCGACCACGCACTACCTGCGCCGGGGCGACCCATCGCAGAAGGATGGCACCGCCACGCCCGGCTACCTGCAGGCGCTCACCGCTCCCGGCGACAACCGCTGGGCGAAAGAGCCGCCCAAGGGTTCGAAACTTTCGTACCGGCGCAGTGCGCTCGCGGATTGGTTGACCGACGTCGAGCAGGGCGCGGGGCGACTGCTCGCGCGCGTGATTGTCAACCGCCTCTGGCAGCACCACTTCGGCCGCGGCCTGGTGGCCACCCCCAGCGATTTCGGCACCCGCGGCGAGAAGCCGAGCCATCCCGAATTGCTCGACTACCTCGCAAATCAGTTGATCCGCGAAGGCTGGCGATTGAAGCCGATCCACCGATTGATCATGACCAGCGATGCCTACCAGCGGAATTCGGCCATGAACGACGCGGCCTTCAACGCGGACAAAGAGAACACGCTGCTCTGGCGGCAACCGGTGCGCCGGCTCGAAGCCGAGATTATCCGCGATGCGCTCCTGAGTGTCAGTGGGACGCTGGATGGAACCATGTTCGGCAAAGGCACGCTCGATGAAGCGAGCAAACGCCGGAGCATCTATTTCACGATGAAGCGCAGCAAACTGATCCCCAGCCTGATCATCTTCGACGCCCCGGACGGCACCACCAGCGTCGGCGATCGCCCGGCCACGACGATTGCCCCGCAGGCCCTGCACCTGATGAACAACAGGCAGGTGCGCGAGTATGCGGCCGGTCTGGCGAAACGGGCCGGTACAGGCGATGCCGCCGAAAGCATCCGCAATGCGTACCGGATCGCCCTGTGCCGCGAGCCGGATGCCGATGAACTGAAGGAGGGCACGGCGTTCGTTGCCGGCCAATCGACCCGCAACGGCGGCGATGCCCGCCTGGCCCTGACCGACTACTGCCAGGTGCTGATGTGCTTGAATGAGTTTGTGTACGTGGAGTGATGCGATGAAGAACAGTACGGCTATTCTTGAACCCGCATGGCGTGTCGATCAACTGCGCGAGCAGTTGGAGAACATCGAGCGCGGCGTTCCTGTTCGATTCACGCACGTCGGTTGGGACGAGTACAGCGCATTTCTCGATGAAATGGGCAACGACTACTATCGTTCATCGTACTCGGATGGGGAGTTTGAAATACTCATGCCGCTTTCAATAGATGCTGCCCGGGCGTACATCGTGTCTCGCTTGATCCAGACACTTGCCGACGAACTCGATCTGCCGATCAAGGGACTGGATCCGGTAACGATCCGCCGCGAAGATCTGCAGAAGGGGCTCGAACCCGACCGGTGTTTCTATTTCGACAACGAACCTCTGGTGCGCGGCAAACTGCACTTGGACTTCGACATCGATCCTCCTCCGGATCTCGCCGTTGAGGCAGAAGTGACCGTCAGTATCGGTCGCCGACTGCGCATTTACGCAG
>JBBQII010000780.1:0-1887 GCA_038324795.1 Gemmatales bacterium | reverse complement strand
AGCAGGGCCTGCTTCAGCACGCTTTGCAGTTCCCTGATGTTGCCCGGCCATGGATAACCGCGCAGAACTGCCCGCGTTTCGGGAAGCACTGTCGGCAAGGGTCGATTAAACTCGCGCGCGAACTGCTGCAGGTAATGATCGACAAGCAGGTCGATATCTTCCCCGCGATCGCGCAGGGCCGGCAGCCGGATGGTGAACACGTTCAAGCGAAAGAAAAGATCCTTGCGGAAGCTGCCGTCGGCCACTCGCGTTTCCAAGTCGGCATTTGTCGCGGCAATCAGGCGGACGTCGGTCTTGACCGTCTCGTTGCCGCCCAGTCGCTCGAATGCCTGGTCCTGAAGCAGCCGCAGGATCTTGGCCTGAGTCATACTCGCCATGTCGCCGACTTCATCAAGGAATAGTGTGCCGCCGGAGCACTGTTCGAACTTGCCGATCCGTTTGCGTTCCGCACCCGTGAAGGCACCCTTCTCGTGGCCGAACAGTTCGCTTTCCAGCATCGTGTCCGGGATCGCGGCGCAGTTGATCGCCAGAAACGGTTCGACCGCACGGTTCGAGTGCTGGTAGATGGCCCGGGCGATCAACTCCTTGCCGGTGCCCGACTCGCCGAGGATCAGCACCGTCGCGTTCGTGGCTGCCACCCGGCCGATCTGCTTGTAGACCTCCTGCATCGCGGGGCAGCGGCCGATCAGCATGTCGGTGCGGCCGCCGCCGGTCGAGTCGTCGCCGGCCATCACGGCCGGGATATGCATCAGCCGGCTGCTGGCGCAGGCTCGCTCCGCCAGTTCCCGCATCTGCGGCAGGTCGAGCGGCTTGAGCACATACTCGAACGCGCCGCCTTTCATGGCTTCAATCGCCAGGTCGGTTGTGCCGTGCCCGGTGACGATGATCACGGGAATGCGGGCATCGATCGCGCGGATCTTGTGGAACGTCTCCAGCCCGGACGCATCCGGCAGATGCACATCGACGACCACGGCATCGGGCCGATCCTCGCGGATTTGCTGCAACCCCTCGGCCGCTGTGGATGCGGTCGACACGACCAACGTTGAGTTCTGGAACCCCCGGCGGAACGCATGCAGAATGGACGGTTCGTCGTCGATTACCAGAAGTGTCGGGGCGGTATTCGTCATGCGCGCGTTCTCCGCTCATACGGCAGCGAGACGCTGAACGAAGCGCCGCCTTCCACGCGGTTGGCCACGAACATACGCCCGCCATGCTCTTCAACAATCCGGCGGGAGATCACCAGGCCCAGTCCAACGCCCGTCTCTTTGGTGCTGACGAACGGCTCGAACAGCCGGGACATCACGCTCGGCGCGATGCCGGGGCCGCTGTCGAGTACCGCGATCTCGATGGTCGAAAGCACCGAGCGGATCGACATTTCAAGGGTCCCGCCGCCGGGCATCACGTCCAGAGCATTGAGACAGAGGTTGACCAGCACCTGTTGAATCTGTTCGTCGTCGGCTTCGACAATGACCGGGTTGTGCGGCGCGGTCAGCAGCAACTGCACGCCTTGCTTGGCCGCCCGACCGCGGATCAAGTCGAGCGTTCGCGTCGCGACGATGGTGATCTCCTGCCGGTGGTACTCCGGCTTGGGCATCCGTGCGAAATCGAGGAACACCTTCAGTGAACGCTCCATCCGCTTCACTTCCATTTCAATCACTGCCAGGTCTTCGGGCGGCAGGCCGGCCTGATCTTCGCGGCCTGCCTGCACCAGCATCTTGATCGACGTCAGCGGGTTGTGGATCTCGTGCGCAACGCCGGCCGCCAGTTGCCCGACGGCGGCCAGTTGCTCGGCCCGCAGCACTTCGCGTTCACGCTGCTGTAACCGGCTGACGGTCTGCTCCACCCGGCCCAGCAGTTCCTGCACCTGTTCTTCGACACGGGACAGGT
>JBBQII010000779.1:0-1918 GCA_038324795.1 Gemmatales bacterium | reverse complement strand
AGAATCAGCACGTTGAAGTCAGCCGCATCCTCGCGATCGGGGATGCCCGTAATCCGCGTCAGGATCAACAGCAGCACCACAAACGACAGCAGCAGGATGCGCATGTAGATTGTCAGGGGATCGTAGACGAGCAAGCCCGTGAACATCGCGTGGCGACCGGCGGGGAAGGGATCGACCTGCAGCCACTGCGCGATGGCGACGCCGCAAGCAGCGGCGGCACCGGCGATCGCGACCGTGTTGGAGTGGATACGTCGAAGCGGGGTGACAAGGCGAGCCAGCAATAGCAGGACGATGGTGCCGCACACAATCAGTTCCGGCAGAAACGCGAGGAAATCGCGGTTCAGTGCCGACTGCAACTGATCAACGAAAGCGGTGTTGGGAAACATTCCTGATGTGATATGGAACCGGGGAAGCGCAGCACCGTCTCTCGCCGCGCCCGGCCAAAAGCCTACAACACCGGAAGCCCCCTCAAGGAACCGCCGATGAACGACTTCCAGGCCCGCAAGCAACTGCTGCGGGAACAGTCCCATGCCGCCCGCAACGCGCAACTCGACAAGGACGGGCTGAGCAAGACCATCTGCGATCGCTTCACGGCGATGCCCGAATACGCGTCGGCAGAAACGGTGATGTTCTACATCGACGTGCGCTCTGAAGTGCGCACCCGGCATGCACTTCCCGCCGCACTGGCTTCGGGCAAGAAGATCGTGGTGCCGTGGTGCAATGCCGCTGGCGAACTGGAACTGTTCCACCTGACCGATATGGAGGAACTGGCCGTCGGCATGTACAAGATCCTCGAGCCGAAGGCCGAGCTTCGGCAGCTTCCCGAAAAGGTGAAGACCGCGACCGATCTCGACCTGGTGATGGTCCCCGGTGTGGCGTTCGACCGCCGCGGGGCACGCATGGGCCATGGCAAGGGCTACTACGACAAGTTGCTGCAGCACGCCCGGCCAACGACGCCGCTGGTGGCGCTCGCCTTCGAGTGCCAACTGTTCCCCGAAATCCCCACGGCGAACCACGACATCTTCATGGATCGCATCATCACCGAGTCGGCCGTGTATGAGGGCCTGGGCCGCAAGGCCGGTTGATCTTCCGCCCGCGCCACGATGCGGGTACGCTCATGTTTCGGGAACGGATTCCCCGCTGAAATCGAGGATGATCGGATGGAGCAGCTTTTCTCGCAGATCAAGAGCGTCTTTCTCAACCTGTTCAACAGCGAAGCGCTGATGGCCACGCTGGGTCAGCCGGAGATCATGCTCGCGGCATTCATCGCGCTGAACCTGATCGTCTTCACCGAAACGGGCCTGCTGATCGGCTTCTTCCTGCCCGGTGACTCGCTGCTGGTGACGGCCGGCATTGTCGCCTGGGGCAGCGACTGGCCCCTTTACTGGCTGATCCCGACGCTGTGCATCTCGGCCATTCTGGGCGACAGTGTCGGCTATTTCATCGGCATGAAGTCCGGCCCGAAGCTCTTCTACAAAGAGAAGTCGTTCTTCTTCCGCAAGGATCATCTGCTGGCCGCGCAGGACTTCTACGAGCGTCACGGCGGCAAGACGATCATCCTCGCGCGCTTCATGCCGATCATACGGACCTTTGCGCCGGTCGTTGCCGGCATCGGCAAGATGAACTACCGCCGGTTCCTGATGTTCAACATCGTCGGCGGCATCGGCTGGGTCGTCAGCATGATCATGCTCGGCTACGTGCTCACCCCCGTCCTCGACCCGCTGCTCAAACCAATCTTCGGTGCCGACTTCAAGGTGCAGAAGCACATCGAGAAGGTGATCATCCTGGTGGTGCTGCTGTCGATCGCACCGGGCATCTATGCCGGGCTGCGGGCATGGATGAATAAGGGGAAATCGGCGGGGGCGGCCACGCCGGGGGCGTAACAATTCATCGTGTAGCCGCGACCCGGAGGCTTTGC
>JBBQII010000778.1:0-1928 GCA_038324795.1 Gemmatales bacterium | reverse complement strand
GGCACCGTGATCGCGAACATGCCGTACTGGCGGCCGGTCAGGAAGTGCGTCGGCTGGCCAAAATCGGGACCGCCCGGCTCGATGCGGTTCTCCGCGCCAATCGGGATGCTGATCTCCTGCAGCTTGTTGCGATTGAAATAGCCGAGCAGCAGCGCGTTGCTGCCGTCCTTCAACGGCCCCCAGCCTTCGAAGGTCGCGTAAATGGGTCCGCCGGAATTGCCCGGGGGTTCGGCGAGCACACCGCCGGGCGGTGGCTTGACCTGGCCTTCAGCCAAGAGGGTGAGACACGCCGTCACCACGGCGGTTGCCATGGTGACGGTCACGAAACGATGTGCGCGCATGTAAATGGGACTACTGCTGCGGGGCAGCGGTGGTGCTGGTCGCCTTGCGGCGTTCAGCGATGGCGGCGCGGTAGTCGGCGTCGTTCAGGTAGGTCACGTTGACCCAGGCATGCGCCATCTCGTCGACGGTGCGATCGCCGTAGCCCACCCAGACGTTCGGATCGGGGTTGGCCTTGTTGGCGGCGGTGTTGTCGTGCCAGGCGGTCACCTTGATGATGGTGCCCTTCGGCAGCAGCGGCGCGGCCATCTCCTGGTAGACGTAGGTGTTGTGCCAGTTGAAGTTGAAGTCCGCGACGTGGCTGATCACCTGGACCTGCCCATTCGGCAGGATGGCCTCCATCGTCATCGCCTTGCCGCGCAAGTGCATGTGCGGCTGAAAGCTCTCGACGCGGCCGTTCTCGCGCAGCAGGAAGTAGCCTTCGGTGGCCTTGACGGTATTCGGGGGCAGGTCGAGGCCCGTGCCGAGCGCGCTCACGCCGGTGCCGCTCGTGCCGCCCATCAGGTGCAGCACCTGGCGGAATTTCGGCTCCTGGCCCTTCGGGTAGAAGTAGATGCCGAGCTCGACCTGATCGGTGATGTCTTCCCCGCCGTTCGAGTAGTGAATGTCCCACACGATCTTCGAGCCGGGCAGCATCAGCTTGCCGCTGCCGGGGCGCATCATCTCGCCTTCCTTGCCGACGGCCCACTCCATGAACGTGCCGGGCAGCGGCTGGCCGTTCACGTCATCGGGGTTCTGCGCCAGCGGATCGGTTTCCCGCTGCTGCAGGCGGGCAATGGCGTGGTGCGTGATCTTGCGGCCCTTGACGGTGCTGGGGCGGATTTCAATCGCGCGCACCCAGCGCGCTTCGGTCAGGCCGGTCTCGACGGCGGGCTTCCACCACGCGTCGTTCTGGCCGGCCTTCTGCGTCCAGGGCAGCGACTTGATCACCATGTCGGGTTCGGTCTGTCCGAACTTCTTGGCGAAGTTCCAGCCCTGTTCGCTCGGCCACACCTTCGCGGCCGGCAGATCCTTCGGGTCGCCCTTCGGCGCGCCGGCGTCCACCCACTTGGCGATCGTCTCGATCTCCTGGTCGGAGAGCGATCGGTCGTTCTGGAACTCCTGAATGCCAATGGTCTTGTCGATGTGCCAGGGCGGCATCTGGCGCGTCTGCACGCGGTTCTTAATCGAGCGCGCCCAGGGCCGCGACTCCTCGAAGTTGACGAGCGACATCGGCGCGATCGAGTCGGGCCGGTGACAGGCTTCGCACTTGTTCTGGAAGATCGGGGCGATGTCTTTGGTGAACGTCGGCCCGGCCGCTGTTTGCGCGCCGGCCGTCGCAGGGACGACGCCGAAGGCAGCGACCGCCGCCAGGATTCCGAAGGGCTTCAACATACCGCTCATTCAGGTGCTCCTTGAGGTTCACGGAAGGCCGAGGTGGCCCCTTACCCGCCGACGATCGGCGGAAATATAGCAGAAACGGGCGGCTCCGAGACCGGAAACAGCTCCTCGGGATTCCCGTGGTCAGGCCTCGTAAATCCCGAGAATCACAGTTGGGGACCCAAACCGGCGGGTCTTCTCGTATTCTCTGCACAGTTATGGCCTACACA
>JBBQII010000777.1:0-1928 GCA_038324795.1 Gemmatales bacterium | reverse complement strand
GTGTTGTCAGCAATCAAGCGAATCGTCATGGGGCTGGTACCGACCTCCTGGGCGGGTCGGCTACGCACCTGGCGTATGCACCGACTGGTGAGTACCTACAAGCCGCACGACGTCGTTCACCAGTACGGCACGGGTAAGCTCACTGTCCATCTGGCGGATCCGCTCGGCAAAGGATGGTACGATCATGAATGGCCTGATCTTCATGAGATCGCCTGGCTGCGTCGCCGAGCCTTCCGGCCGGGCGGCATCGCCTTCGACATCGGTGCTCATCAGGGTGTCGTGGCGACGATGATCGCCCGGGAAGTTCGACCGGACGGGAAGGTGATCGCGGTCGAAGCGAACGCTCACAACGCGACGGTTGCCCGTCGCAATCATCAGCTCAACGGTTGTGACGACATCGTGGTCATTGATGCGGCAATCGCGGATCATGACGGCGAGTTGACGTTCAACGAAGGGCTGAACGGCCAGGTCGACCAGGGCGATGGTGCATGGGGCCAGGTGAAAGTTCGAGCCGTCCGGATCGACACGCTTACCGAACAGTACGGCAGGCCCGATGTGCTGTTCATTGATGTGGAAGGCTTTGAACTGCTCGCCCTTCGCGGGGGCGAGGAAACCCTGAAGCATCGCCCGCACGCGTTTGTCGAAGTGCACGTCGGTTGCGGCCTCGAGAAATTCGGCGGCACCGTGGCTGCTGTGTTCGACTACTTCCCATCGGAATTCTACGAGTGGTTCGGCCGCCCCGATGACGCGACCGACTTCGTTCCCATCCAGCCCGGCCACCCGCTGACGGCGGACCGTTTCTTTCTGCTCGCGCTGCGGCGTGACCCAATCGCCAACTCATAACACTTCCGCAACCTCCCCCTTCACGCAATCCGATCCAGATCCCGTAGCCGCCGGTCGGCGTCGAAGACTGGCGTCGGCAACTCTTCGGCCAGTCGCAGGGCGTTCTCCTCCGACAGATCAACTCTTGCCGTGCCGTGGCCTCGGAAGATCGGCAGGCCCTTCTTCATGGCGATGATTTCACGTCTTGTGCGGCCCTTGGGGGCGTCGGTCCAACGGCCGATGCGCTCGTGGAAGTCGAAGAACATCGGCATCACATCGCGGATGTATTTCCAGTAGCCCGGGTTGTCCGTCTGGATCACGAACAGGCCGCCCGGCACCAGCGAGCGGTGCACCAGCGCGAGAAACGCCGGGGTGATCAGCCTCCGGTGGACCTGTCGCGCATCGTAGTACGGCTGCGGGTGGTAGCAGTGAATTTCGGTCGTGCTGCCCGCGTCGATCCAGCGATCGAGCAGTTCGTGGGCGCCGCCGACGGCGAACTTCAGGTTCGTCAGCCCGCGCTGGTTGCCACGCCGTCTGGCGTAGCGGATGACGACCGGCAGCGTGTCGATGGCGAGATGGTCATGGTCCGATCGCGTCACGGCGCTCTGTAGCGAGTATCGCCCGTTCCCGCACCCCAGGTCGAGTACGACCGGGGCCTGTCTTCCGAACAACTCCTGCCAATTCAATCTGCCCGATTCGGGCATCTTCTTCAAAGCAGTCTGCGTCCAGAGCGAAGGGTCGAGGATGGTCCCGGGGACCGGCACGCCGAACTCGCGTTCGATCGATCCCGGCGGTTGAGAAGAAATCGGCTCGGCCATGCGCAAGACCCTTGACGTTGGCGGGGGTTCATGATGGTATATCATTCCGCACTCTTCGAGGATCGACATCATGTCGCGATTGCTGCTCCTTCTGTTGTTCGTCGCCACCGCGCACGCGGAACCCGAGACAGGTCCTGCGCCGCGCGTGTATGCCGACTTCGACGCGGCGGAGTATCTGCCGCCCGCGAAGGCGCGCACCACGAAGGTGCTGCGCGGCAACGAGGGCAGGCCCGGCGTAGTGTTGACGCCGTACCTCGGCGTGGCGCTCGACCCGGCCTGTGCGATTGT
>JBBQII010000776.1:0-1932 GCA_038324795.1 Gemmatales bacterium | reverse complement strand
CTTGCCGAGTGCAGCGTCTCCCTTGGACTTGGCGAACAGGTCGCGGCGGGCGGCGAGCAGTTTGCTGATCTTCTCGTCGAGCGTCGGCAGATTCTTCGTCAACTCGGCGATCCGCTCCGCGGTCTTCGGCAGCTTGCGTTCGTACAGGCGGGCCTGCACGCCGCGATCTTGCAACAACCGGGCAGAGGCCTTGCCGGTTTCGACAGCGGCGAACAGTGCCTCGGCCCCTTTCGGCGTGCCCGCCAGGGCGACGGCCAATGCCGTCTGCAACCGGGCCGGGGCGGTCTGGAACGTCTTCACCAATTCTGCGTTGGCGTCGTCGCGATTCAGGCCGGCGAGTACCTGGGCCGCCCGCTCGCAGACGATGGCCGCCTCGGCCTTATCGTTCATCTGTCTGACCAGCAAAGGCACTGCCTTGTTCTCATCAATGGCGACCATCGCGCTGATGCCTGTCAACCGGGCCCGCTCGAAGCGGCCCTTGACCTGCGTCACCTTGGCGATCGCATCGAAAGTGGAAGCCAGCTTCAGCGACCCGGCCAACTCGACCGCCGCCTGCAGGGTTTCGGCATCTTTAGTGGTGAGCGCTTCGGCGCAGGCCTTCTCCGCCAACGCCGCGATGTCGGCTTCCTTCATTGTAACGCCGCGCTTCTGCAGACCCTGCTGATAGGCGTTCAGCATGATGATCGTTGTCTTCGCATCGTCGGACTGATGCGACTGAATGAACTTCAGCACGGCTTTCGGGTCGGTGGCGTAGCGGGTGATGTGTTCGACGTTGATGGGTAGGCGGCCGGCATCAGTGGAGAGTTCTTTGAGGTGAGTCAGCAGGAAGGCGGCAGCGGCGGGTGTGGGCACGGCGGTGGCGATGCCGGAGAGAGTTTTGATTTCTGTTGTGGACCACGGATCTTTTCCGCTGATAACGTCCCAATGATCTGTCAGACGTAGGCACTCGCGCAATGCGATGCTATAGGCGTGCTTGAGGTGGGTATCTTCAAGCGACGTTTTGATAGATGACTGCAGCCAAGGACGGACGTCTCGCGATGAGGGTGAAGCCAAACTCGACTCAATCGCAAAACGATTCGCCCTTGGTTCGTTCTTTTCGATGATCTGATCGCGGAAAAGATCTGCTGCTTTCCCGTAACCGCGATCGACCAGTTCGTTGAGTACCAACAGCCTTGTTGATTGATTGAATCCATTGGCAAGTCGGTTTAATTCGCCATGCGCACTCGAAGTCAAATCCCCCGGCCCCTTCGGCACCTCCCCCTGCCCATCCGCACCGCAATACACAATACGCCACACGCGTCCCCTTAACTTGTCGCGCCCCGGGTGGTCCAGCTTTACCTCGTAGTGCCCGATGATGCGGTTGTAGAAGTCGGCGAAATACAATGCCCCGTCTGGCCCCAGCTTGATATCGGTGGGGCGGAACCAGGGGTCGGTGCTGCTGAGGAACTGGCCCTTGTCGATGGCGACCGGGGTGCTGCCTTTGAAGTCGATTTTGTCCATGTTGATGCAGTTGCTGGTCACATTGCCCAGGAACATGCAGTCGAGATATTCCTTCGGAAAATGGTCGGCCGCGTAGTATACCAGGCCGCACAGGGCGGTTGAACTGTGGCTGTGCCCCGTGACGTGCGGCGCAAAGCCCAGGCCGTCGTGCTGCTTGCTGAAGCTCTGATAGGTGGCCCCGCGGATCAGTTGCGTGATCGGCTTGCTATGGCAGTCGGCCGTGTACAGGTTGAAGTACGGGTCGACCGCGATGCCGAACGGGTTCACCTGCCCGTAGGTCCAATTCTGGATGCTCGAACCGTTGGGCCGAAAGCGGAAGGTGTTGCCCGAGTTCATGTGGATCGCCTTGCCGTCCTTCCCGGCGGGCTTCGAATCGTTCTTGAAGCCGTGGCAGGCGTAGACCCAGCCGTCGGGCATCAGCGTGAACGAGTT
>JBBQII010000775.1:0-1943 GCA_038324795.1 Gemmatales bacterium | reverse complement strand
ACAAGAACACCGGCCGCGTGGTCGGCCCGAAGTGGCAGTTCAAGCCCTATGGCCAATGTGGCAAGATGGTCTCCGACCTGTTCCCGAATGTCGGCGCCTGTGTCGATGACATCGCGTTCATTCATTCCATGTACGCCGACTCGCCGATTCATGGCTCGGCCATGCTGATGATGAACTCCGGCCGAATTCTAAGCGGCAGTCCGTCGATCGGTTCGTGGGTCACTTACGGCCTGGGAAGCGTCAACGACAATCTTCCCGGCTACGTCGTCATGCTCGACAAGACCGGCGGGCCGATCAGCGGGCCGAAGAACTGGTCGAGCGGTTACATGCCGGCCGCGTATCAGGGCACGGTGCTGAAGGCATCTGGCACGCCGATTTTCGATCTCGATCCGCCCCCGGGGATGACGCGAACCGCCCAGCGCGAACTTCTTGACCGACTGCGTGAGAAGAACCAGGAGCATCTGGCCGCGCGTTCGGACAACAGCGAACTGACCGCGCGCATTGCCAGCTACGAACTCGCGTTCAACATGCAGCAGCATGCTCCCGACGCGGTCGATTTCACGAAAGAGACAAAGGAAACACTCGACCTGTACGGCATCGACGGCTCGCACACGGAAGACTTCGGCCGCAAATGCCTGCTGGCCCGGCGTCTGGTCGAGCGCGGTGTCCGCTTCATCCAGATCTACTCAGGCGGATCGCACAACGACGACAACTGGGATGCGCACGGCGACATGGTCAAGAACCACACGAAGCACGCGGGCAACACGGACAAACCGATTGCAGCGCTGCTGAAGGACCTGAAACGCCGGGGCCTGCTCGATTCCACCATCGTCTTCTGGAGCGGCGAGTTCGGCCGGCAACCGACAGCCGAGTACACATCGGGCACCGGCCGCGACCACAACGCCTATGGCTTCACCTCATGGCTGGCCGGCGGCGGCATCAAGGGCGGCATTTCGCACGGCGAGACGGACGAACTTGGCAACAACGCCGTCACCGACCGCTGCCATGTCAAGAACATCCATGCCACGGTACTGAACCAGATGGGTTTGGA
Organism: Gemmatales bacterium; assembly: GCA_038324795.1. Lineage (GTDB taxonomy): Bacteria > Planctomycetota > Planctomycetia > Gemmatales > Gemmataceae > JAIOQJ01. Next base: position 892 of record JBBQII010000775.1, on the reverse strand, counting down.
CCCGAACAAACTCGCATACTTCTATGGCGGACTGGATCAGAAACTCGTCGGTGTTGAGGGGGCGGAGCCGATTGATAAAATCATGGCGTGAGATCCCGACACGCCGAGGAGAGTCGAATTATGACCGTTCACGACTGGAGTCTTGTTGAAGCCGGCATCTTTCACGACTTTCACACGTCGTGGATCGGCATACTGAGGAGTTCGCTGAACGAAGGGGGCCTTCCGTCGGACTTCTACGCCCTTGCCGAGCAGTCGGCCGGCGACATCGGGCCGGATGTGCTGACGCTGCATGCCGAGAAGCCGAACGACCATCAGCCACTACGAGGCCGGGATGATGACGGCGGCTTGGCCGTGGCCGAGCGCCCGCCGCGGGTCCGATTCTTAATGCCACTGCCCCAGGGTTACTATGCGGCGAAGCGCCGTCGGCTGGTGATCCGGCGCGTGTCGAAGCACCGGATTGTCGCGGTGATCGAGATCGTGTCGCCGGGGAACAAGTCAAGTCGCGATGCGCTGAAGACATTTATCGACAAGGTGGTGGAAGGTCTGCGGCAGGGGATTCACTTTCTGGTGGTCGACCTGCACGGCCCGACCACACGCGACCCGGAAGGGGTGCACGGCGAAATCTTTTCCGCTTTGGGCGATGGTTCGTTCGAGGCACCTGATGACAAGCCGCTGACGCTCGCTTCGTACAGTGCGAAGCGGCTGTCGCAGGCGTACATCGAGCCGATCGCGGTCGACGATTCGCTGGGAGTGATGCCGCTGTTTCTGACTGACGAGCGGTACGTGGAGGTGCCGCTGGAGACAACCTACAATGAGGCCTTCCGGGGAGTGCCGCGAGTGTGGAAGCAGGTGCTCGAACAGCCGCCGCCCGCCCGGAAAAACAGGTCCCGAC
>JBBQII010000774.1:0-1953 GCA_038324795.1 Gemmatales bacterium | reverse complement strand
CGGATGCTTCTGGCCGATCGGCTCAGTTCGCTGATCTTCTATGGTCCGCCCGGCACCGGGAAGACTGCCCTCGCCCAGGTCATCGCACTCACGACCAAGAGCCGATTCAAACCGCTGAACGCAACATCCACCGGCACCAAGGAAGTTCGCGAAGTGCTTGCGGAAGCACGCGACACTCTCGACACGACCGGCGAACGGACCATCCTGTTCCTCGACGAAATCCACCGCTTCAACAAGTCACAACAGGACCTGCTGCTTCCTGATGTCGAAGAGGGGATCATCATCCTGATCGGGGCGACGACGCAGAATCCGTTCTTCGCGATCAACTCGGCACTCATCAGCCGCAGCCAGGTATTTACGTTCGAGCCGCATACGAAGGAACAGATCAAGACAGTGGTCCGCCGGGCGCTCACGGATGAAGAACGCGGCTACGGCGGCCGGGCGATCACGCTCGCGGACGACTCACTCGAATTCCTCGCGGAGATCTGCGATGGCGATGCACGCCGGGCGCTGACCGCACTGGAGATTGCCGTGCAGTCCTCGGCCCCAGTGAAGGGGACGATCACGCTCGACCTGCCGACGATGCAGGAGTCGATACAGCGGAAGATGATGAACTTCGACCCGACGGGCGATTCACACTTCGACCTCGCCAGCGCCTTCATCAAGAGCATGCGCGGCAGCGACCCGGATGCGGCGATCCACTGGCTGGCCCAAATGCTCGAATCGGGTGAAGACCCGCGCTTCATCGCCCGGCGAATTGTCATCTTCGCATCCGAAGATATTGGCAACGCCGATCCGCAGGCTCTGCTGATCGCCACCGCGGCATGGCATGCCGTCGAAATGGTCGGCCTGCCCGAATGCCAGTTGAATCTCGCCCACGCAGTGACGTACATGGCGACAGCGCTGAAATCGAACGCATCGACGCTTGCGATTGGTGCGGCAATCAAAGATGTTCGTGAAGGCCGTACGCTGCCAGTGCCCATGCACCTGCGCGATGGCCATTACCAGGGAGCCAAGTCGTTCGGCCACGGCGCCGGGTACCATTACAGCCACAATTACGATGACGCCATCGCCGATCAGGTCTACCTTCCCGAAGATCGCCGATACTACCACCCCGTCGACCGGGGCTACGAGGCCGAGATCCGCAAGCGCCTGGAAGCATGGAACAAGAAACGGCGGCGCGACGTTTAGCGCATTTCAATCCCGCTGCGCTTCGGAGACCGTTTCATCACCCATCATGGCGAATGAGATCGCGACAGCGATCATGCCCAGGCCAATTGCCATCGGGCCCAGTAGCGCCTCGGCAATGAACAACATGCACGCCAATGGGATACGATACCCAGCCCCCAGGAAGCAGGCCGCCCCGAAGAGGGCCAAAGTGTGCACTGAATCAACACCCAGCGCGGTGCCGACAATCGCACCCACGAATGCGCCGTTGGCCGCGAGTGACGTGAAGACACCGCCCCCACCACCACCGTACACAGTCAGAAGATTGGCACCCGCGCGGATGGCAAGTGCGAGCAACAGCGTTCCAACCGAATGCGGAGCCGACTCAAGCCAGCTTGTCGCGGTGTAGCCTGACCCGAACGTGATCCATCGGCCCGTCAACGAGAACCCGGCCCAGGCGACTGCGGCAATGAGCGCCCCACCCGCAAGCGACCGCGTCAGCATGCCGTGACGGCGCCCTGCCGATTGCAGCCCCCGCTCCACGACGGCGAAAAGCCGCGCGCCCAGCCCACAACCGATGGCCGTCAACAGCATGCCGATGACGAACAACCCGTCGAGCGTCGGCATGCCGCTTACGTTGACAATTCTATCCTCGCCGATCAGTGCGACGCGCGTAGTGAACGAGGCGACCGCGGCGACGACACACGGCACCAGCTTTGCCCCATCAATCCGATTCTTGAACGGCACTTCGATGCCATAGAGGGCACCGGCCGCCGGTGACGAGAA
>JBBQII010000773.1:0-1991 GCA_038324795.1 Gemmatales bacterium | reverse complement strand
CGTGGCGAAAGTTGTAGATGCCGACGGTGGCTTCGTCGGAGATGACCTGCTTCTCGACGACGCGGTTGACCAGGCCGTTGCCCTCGAGGCCGACGAACGACCATTTCGGGTCGTCGGCCCACATGGTCATGATCAGGCCGTCGCCTTGCTCGTCGTCCATCGTCTTCAGATAATCGTTGATATCGATGTCGACCCATTGATCGCAGTTGGCGATCATCAGCGGGTCATCCGTGTTGATCAGGTCGCGCGCCAGCAGCACCGTGCAGGCCGCCCCTTCGGTCACCTGCTCGACGTAGCGGACTTCACTGCCCGGCGCCCAACTCAGCAGATGCTTGTCGAACTGGAACTCCCGGGCATGGTCGCGCAGGATCAGGAAGATGAACCGGTGCGGCCGGGTCGGCCGCAGGTTGGCGATCACCACTTCGGTCATCGGCCGGCCATGAACGGGGATGATCGGTTTGGGCACCCGGTACCCGGCATCGGCAAAGCGCTTGCCTCGTCCCGCCATCGGCATCACGATATTGAGCATCTCAGGAGATCACTTTCTTCGGCCTGCAGATGAACCACGCCTGACTGCTGACAAGTCCCCCCAGCCAGGCGAGGGGTGAGAACCGGGTGCGCTCGAGAGTCAAATGGGCTTTGACACGTTCACGCAAGGCACGCCAGTTGAAGCCATAGTGGGAATGCGATGTCCCGTAGATCGGCCGGTCGAACACGGTCTCGCGCGTCGCGAACATCATTCGGAACGCGTTTCGAATGGTGTAACGCTCGTAGTGCTTGTAGTCGCTCAGTCCGCGCCAGCCGGCCAACTTGCGTATGCTGTATTTCATCGGAAAAGTCAGGCCGATCTCGATCGGCACGCTGATGACGATCCGACCACTCGGTTTGCACAAGCGGCCAAGGTCGCCCAGAACAGCTTCGACAATCGGGGCCGGGCAATGCTCGAGCGTTTCCATACAGGTGACAACATCGTACCGGGCGTCGTGCTCGGGACCGTTCAACTGATTGACGTGAAGGAACGACAGTTTGGGTATGCTCTTCAACCGTTCGGCACAGTCACGCAATTGTCCGTCGGCGACATCGGCCCCGACCGCCGCCGACACGCGATCCGCGATGGATGCGAGGAACGTCCCATCGCCGCAGCCGTAGTCCAGCACCCTTTCGATCCGGCCATCACCGATCAGCTTCGCCGCCTTCGTGAACCTGCTGCGGTGGCTCCAAGCAATCACGCTGCTTTTGCAGGCGATCTGCTTTTCGTAGTAGTGGCCGGTCGCCGGCGTTTCGATGTCGCTCATGCGGTGTACTTGTCGCCCAGGACGCACGGAACCTTGACCACGACGTTCGACGCATCCGTGATTGCTTCGAAATCAGTGCCATCGCCGGGTTCCATCACGACGATGGTGCCCGCCGTATAGACGACGCCGTTCATGCGGACTTCGCCGGCGATGATCAGCGTCAACTCGGTGGCGATCTTGTGATAGTGCCACCCTTCCTTGTCGCCGGCCTTGTAATGCTTGACGGCGACCTCGGCGGCCCCCGTCTTGTACGCGGTCGGCGTGAAGTCGCCCACGAACCAGCCCTTGGTCATGTCATCGAGTTGGAGAACCTTCAAACGTTGCTCCTTCCGGCCATCTTCTGCTCGTACTCTTCCACGTTCTGCGGCGTGGCGAGCGAGATGTATTGCTCGCGGTCGATGGGGGCAACGCCGATGCGGGCATGCCGCAGGATCATCTCATTGAACGTGGGGCAGACGTAAAACGCATCATTGACATGCGCATCCTTGCGGATCATCTCGCCCGCGGCATTCAGGAAGTCGCCGCCGCGTTTGAAGTAGTAGAACCCCGCCGTTGCCAGCCGGATTGCTTCGGCCGCATCGTCGCGAATCTGTTCCAGTCGCTTCTTCAGCTCGGCCGGATTGTTCGGAGGAACGACGAAGCCGTTGACACCATCCGTAATGATCTCCGGCATACTGGCCACGTCGGTGCAGATTC
>JBBQII010000772.1:0-1993 GCA_038324795.1 Gemmatales bacterium | reverse complement strand
AGCGGAGGCAGTCGTGAATCAATACCTGATCGCCATCGGCAGGACACCATCCGGTTACAGCGCGCATTGCCCTGACGTACCCGGGCGTGCTGCCGTGGGAGTCACCGTCGAAGAGACTGTCGCGAATATGAAGAAAGCGTTGGAGTTCCACTTCGAGGGAATGATCGAAGACGGCGAACCGCTTCCCCAATCCGATGGGGTAAGTGCGTATCAGGAGATTGCCCGCGAAATTGACTCCGGGCAGTATCTTCTCGCGCACGTGCACATCGATACTGATCGATTGTCGCTAGACGCTTTAACCGCATCTGTCTGAAGTTCCGCAATGCAGCACGCTCCCCAAAGATGGGCTAACCTCATCGGATTGTCGCGTGATTTAATACCATTTCCTCATGCCTTCGAAGCCTCCCCTGACGACCGCACTGCCGAACGTCGACTCCGATCCCGGGGCGCTGCGCGTCGTCCTGTTCGGCATGCCCGATGCCGGGAAGTCGTCGCTGGTCGGTGCGCTGGTGCAGGCGTCGCACACGCAGGATCGCATCCTGCAGGGGCGGCTGATCGACCTGACGAACGGAATGGCGGAACTCTGGCGGCGTGTCTATGAAGACCGCCAGCGCGAAACCCTCGAAGAAATCGTTCGCTACCCGCTCTACTTCGAACCGTATGCCGGCGACCCGGAAGCCACGCCCGACTTGAGCGTCATGCTCTACGACTGCGACGGCCGCGTCGCCAATGACCTGCTCGCGCAGCGCAAGTCACTGACACGCGGCGGCAAGTCGGGACTGCTGGCCCGCGCGGTGCTCGATGCGGATGCACTGGTGCTGACAATCGATGCCAGTGCGTCGGACGATCAGGTCGAAACCGACTTTCGTGAATTTACACGCTTTCTGCGACTGCTCGAAAGCCACCGCAGCCGTGAACACGCGATAGGCGGACTACCGGTTTATCTCGCGCTCACGAAATGCGATCGCCTGATCCGCGAGCCGATCCCGCGGGCACAATGGGAACGTAAGATCGCTCTGCGGCAGGTGCAGGTACAGGAACGCTTCGCACGCCACCTGGGCGAGCAGGCGGCCTCGTTCGGCAGCCTGGCCGTGCGGATTCACCCGACTGCCGTCCGCCAGCCTGCGTTCACCGATGCACCGGCCCAACCGCGCGCCCCGTACGGCGTAGCCGAACTGTTCAATCACTGCCTGCGTGCCGCCTATCGCTTCCGCGAGCAGAACCGCAAGAGCGATGCTCGCCTGCGTTGGATCGTCGCCGGGTCGGCCGCGTTCCTCGTTGCCGCGGCCCTAGCGGCCTTCTTCCTGCTGACCACTGGTGGTCCAGTCGCCCCGCAGACCGGCCTGGCCGACCGCGTGGCCGAATTCGAGGCACGCGACAAGCCGCTTCCCGATCGGCTGACCGGCGACATCGTTCAGAAGCGGGCCGTCGAACTGAAGTTGCTGCGCGATCACCCGGACTTTGGCAAGCTGCCCGATGACAAACGTACATTCGTCAAGTCGCGATCCGACGAGATCGACGCCCATGCGAAGCTGCGCGAGCAACTCGATGCTCTGTCGCCGCTGACGGCCATCCACACGTTACCCGACCTGCAGGCGCTGCATGACAAGGTCGAACAGATCGCCATCCCCGAAAGCGCCTCGGCCGAATGGACAAAAGCTCCGCCGCCCGCATTCGCCGACCGGCAGCGACTGCTCGCATTGATCGACAGTTTGCGCGAAGGGGTGGGCGAGCTTCGCCAGTTCAACCTCGCGCTGCGGAACAAAGCCAACGACCGCCTGTTCGAAAGCGATTTTCACCCGCGCTGGCTGACCCAGGTTGAAAGTCTGCTGAGCAACGAAGCGAACCCGCCGTTTGCCGCCGATGAACCGATCAAGGGGCAGGCCTACACGTTCGACGAAGCCGCAACAGCCGCACGCGACTGGCAGGCCGTTCGCAAGCGCCTGCTCGACGTGAAGGGGTTAGCCACTGCACTGGGTCTACTGCGTGATCC
>JBBQII010000771.1:0-2033 GCA_038324795.1 Gemmatales bacterium | reverse complement strand
TTGCGGCAGGTTTCGGTTCAACCGGCCTGCCGTTTGCGTTTGTGCCCGCCCTATTGCACCAAGTCATTGGATGCGGTGTAATTGCAGTCGCAGCACTTCTCTCCCGTCGAGTGAGCCATCAACCATGAATCGTCGTCAATTTCTTGCTTCTGCGACAGTCGCGGCATCGGCATCATTCGCAAAGGCCGCCGATGCACCTCGCAAGATCCTGCTGCGCTCGTCGTGGCAGACAGTCAACATCGGGGACATCGCTCATACCCCCGGCATGCTGACGTTGCTGGAGAAGCATCGCCCGCATGATACCGTCACGCTGTGGCCCAGCGGCATCAGTGATGACGTGGTGAAGCTGCTGTCAACGCGGTTCCCAAAACTGAAGTGGGCTCGCACCGCGGACGAACAGAATGCCGCCCTGGCGGCATGTGACTTCTTTCTGCATGGGTCGGGACCAGGCCTGGTGGGGCGCGAAGCCGCGGAGCGCGCCCGCGCCGCGGGTAAGCCGTACGGATTTGCGGGTGTCACGCTGTCGGACGACGAGTTGAAGAACCAGCGCGAGTTGCTGGCCGGGGCAAAGTTCGTCTTCACCCGAGATACCGATTCCCTGAAGGCGCTGCAGAATGCAGGCATCAAGGAACCGAAGACCGCCTTCGGACCGGACGCAACATTCGCCCTCGACCTGCGTGACGAACCGGCCGCCGACAAACTCCTGAAAGAGCATCAGCTTGAAGCCGGCCAGTTCCTATGTGCCGTCCCGCGTTTGCGCTGGACGCCGTACTGGGAGATTCATCCCGAGCGCACGAAGCCGAACCCGCAACGCAGTGCCGTCAACGAGGCATTTGCTGATCGCGACCACGCGAAGATGCGTGAAGCAATTGTCGCCTGGGTGACCGAGTTCAAGCGGAAGGTGTTCCTGGTTCCCGAGATGACCTACGCGGTGTCCCGCCTTCGGCCGCTGCTCTACGATCCGCTGCCCGAGGCTGTGAAGCCGAGCGTCGCCGTCATGGATCGCTACTGGCTGACCGCGGAAGCCGCGAGCGTGTACGCCCGGGCGGCCGCGGTGATCAGCTTCGAGATGCATTCGCCGATCATGGCGGTTTCGGCAGGAACGCCGGCCATGCTGCTGCGGCAGCCGACCGACACGCGTAAAGGCCAGATGTGGCGCGATGTCGGACTGGAACAATGGATCTTTGAGATCGACAGCAGCACCGGCAAACAGATTGCCGAGCGGTTGGTCGAACTCGGCAAGGACCTGAAGGCATCTCGCCAGGCTGCGGAAAAGGCACGCACCTTCGCGCAGGAACGCATGGCCGCGATGGTCGGCGAGATCGGGTGAAATGCACGAAGCAGAAATTGGCCGAAACTGCGTCTTGCTTCGTATTCGGCCTATTCTCGGACATTTCATGACTGATCGCTGGAAAACAAGAATCGGGGGCGCGTTCATCGGCTTTGTTGTCGGTCTTCTGGGGCCGATTGTTCTTGTGGTTGGCTGCGTCCGGGACGACCGAATGGAGTGGTCGATCTTGTTCGACCCGGAAATGATCGCCTATTTTTCAGTAGTTCCTTTGCTTGGTACGATCAATGGTTCAGTTGGTGCCCGGGACGGGCGGCGGTTGGGCGTAAGTCGACAGTGGCCCGTTGTATTGGTACCGCTGTTGCTTCTGATCTATCCCATCGTGATGTATCAATTGTTTTCGAACAATTCGAAGACTTGGGGTGAGTCCGTGCTGATCGTTGCAATTGTCGGTCCGTTCGTATGGGTCGCTGGCCGGATGGCACAGCAATATGGTGTGAGGCGGTACCGTCGGAATGCTCCGACAGGCAACTTCAATCCGCAGCCAAATGTTGGCTGACGATGACAATGAATCTTGTTCTGCCCGCGCGGGGAGATCCACACTATGCGTCCCCGTGAACTGTCGTACCAATGCAGCGTCCGCCGCTGGCGCGGGATGCTTGAACCGCTCGATGCCGGCGATGCGGCACCCTGTCCTCAGTGCGGCGTGTACCTGTACCCGATGTCGTGGGCGCAGACGCGGGGC
>JBBQII010000770.1:0-2034 GCA_038324795.1 Gemmatales bacterium | reverse complement strand
ACCGGTGCCCGCGACGGCGAACGGCACGGCTCCGTAGGCATGTGCGCGGGTTCGCAACGTCGTGCGGTGGTCGGGTTCCACAAGGATGCGCCACTCGCCGTACGACGGAAGCACTTCGAGCAGTGGACCGACGATATGCTGGTCGATCTCTTCCAGCGCCTTGATCTTCGCGTCGGTGCGGCCTTCATGTGATGCCTCATCCGGCGCTTCGACGTGGACGCAGACCAGGTCATGCGTCGTTAGTGCCGCGATGCCGGTACGGCCCTTGCTGGCGTAGTCGGTGTCCAGGTAGCCGGTGGCTCCCGGGGCGTCGATGCGCTCCCAACCGATCAGCATGCCGGTGCCGCGCACCAGGTCGACGGCACTGATGATCGCCCCGCGGGGTCCGTAGGTCGCCCCGAACGGCCGGACGCTGGGTGCCCGCCCCTGGCCCCACAGCCAGATCTGTGTGGCCGGCTTCTCGCCGCGGCCGATCCGTTCGCGGTTGACCGGATGATCGGCGAACAACGGCAGGCTGCGTGTCATCAGGTCGCGGAGCAGTTCCGAACCGGGGCCAGAGGGGAGATACTCTGCGACCGGCTTCTCAGGGATGTCATGCGGCGGCTGAGCCTTGGTCTCGGCCGCGAATGGGGCAGGCTTCTCGCTTGCACGGTAGACGAGGATGTTGCGGTACTGCACGCCGGCATGGAACTCGAGCGTGCCGCCATCGACCTTGCCGCCCAAATGTTCGTGGATGGTGGCCATCAGGCGGGCACCGTCCTCGTTGTTGATGTGCCCGGCCGTGAAGTCGTGCATCTTGCCGTCTTTGACGCAGACGAGATTGCAGCGTACAGCCCAGTCGTTCGGCCCCAACTTGATGCCCATCGCCACCGTCTCAAGCGGGGCGCGTCCCGTGTAGACTTCGAGCGGGTCGTACCCGAACAGGCTCAGTGTCGCCACATCGCTGGCCGGCGTCAGCGGTTTCGGCACGTTGTTCGATCGACCGACGACGCCTATGCGGGCGACCCGATCCATGTTCGGCAACCTGGCTGCCTGCAGCGGCGTCTGCCCCGCCAACGAGTCCTGCGGTTCGTCGGCACAGCCGTCGGGGATGATGATCGCGTATTTCATGAATGTGGTCCGGACGAAGATTGTCGAGAGTTCAGAAGGAACGGGACAGCGATTTCACCCGGCAATCTGCTCCTTGAACTGGTTGATCGACTCACAGTCCAAAGCGAGATAAAAGAGGCGGTCAAGGTCGTCGATGTTCTCGATCGGCGTCATCAGTTTCCGCACTTTGGCTGCGGGCCTGGCGCCGAATCGCTTTGCAAGAATTCTAAGCGTATCATCGCGTCTGGCGTTGACCGCGCCAAACTGCATCACTTCCGCATAGAACGGTGATTCTTCCATGTTTGTTCTCCCGATCAGTTTCACGATGTCCAGCAACGGGAATGCCAGCTTGCCCATAAATCCAAGGATCGACATATAGTCGGCCTTGCGGGCGCTGTCGATTTCAGCGACTTCGATTCGCCGGGCGGCATGGGAAACAACTACTTCCGCCGGCTGTTGATTTCGAAACAACGGCAGTATCGCCATCAGCCCGGGCTCGTTGTCCCACCATGTTTCCGGCTTAACTTCCCAAAGCTTGATTTCTTCGAACCATACTTGTTGAGTCGGTCGATTCGCCACCGATAGCTTCAGTGTTCCCTCCTGTCGAGTATACCCGCGCCGACTGAGAATGTAGAGAAGATTGATCACCGGCAATCGTTCGCGCTCGGCCAACAGCGCCGACTTGTTCAGCAGGCTCCATGGAATCGCCCGATTCCAAGTGGTGGCGAACTCCATGTACACCACGAACTTTTCGGGTCCATGCCTCGCCTGAAACACGCGGTCCGCGAGCCGTTCGGTGGTGGCCTGAAGCGTACTTTCGATGGGCTTCCAATCGTCGCAATCAACGCCTGCCACACGCGCCAGAGCCCGGCCGGTGGTACGTGCAATCATCTTGAATCCATGGTCGATGGCGGGCATTTCGAGTCCTCAGTCATCCACCGAATA
>JBBQII010000769.1:0-2043 GCA_038324795.1 Gemmatales bacterium | reverse complement strand
TGGTGATCGACGCGGCGAAGGGCATCGAGGCACAGACGCGCAAGCTGTTCGAGGTCTGCAAGCTGCGTCGCCTGCCGGTGCTGACCTTCATCAACAAGCTCGATCAGCCGTCGCGCGATCCGTTCGATCTGCTCGACGAGATTGAGCGCGTGCTCGGCATTCACGCCGTGCCCATGAACTGGCCGATCGGCAGCGGCGACCGTTTCCGTGGCGTGTTCGACCTCGAGAACGCCGTCGTGCACTTCTACGAACGGAAGGGCCGTGCGCAGGAAGCGCCCGTCCAGGTGTCGTCGGCGCATGACCCCCGGCTGGCGGAGTTGCTGGGGCGGGAGCCGTGGCAGCACTTGATCGACGAGACCTCGCTCGTGAGCGGCGCGGGCACGTCATTCGAGCACCAGGCGTACCTGGATTTCAAGCACACGCCGGTCTTCTTCGGCAGCGCGCTCTCCAACTTTGGCCTGGAGCCGTTCCTCAAGGCGTTGACCGAACTGGCGCCGCCGCCTCGTGCGCGCATGAGTGACCAGGGCCTGATCGATCCGGTGTCGCCGAACTTCAGCGGCTTCGTGTTCAAGATCCAGGCGAACATGAATCGCCGCCACCGCGATCGGATTGCTTTCCTGCGCGTGTGCTCAGGCGTCTTCGAGAAGGACATGGTGATCACCAACGCGCGGCAGGGCGCGGAGATCCGGGCGTCGCGGCCCTACCGGTTCTTCGGCGGCAATCGCGAAACCATTGACAAGGCCTATCCCGGAGACGTCGTCGGCCTGGTGAATCCCGGCCAGTTCGGCATCGGCGACACGCTGTACCACGGCTTCGCGCTGAAGTATCCGCCCATCCCGCGTTTCCCGGCCGAGCACTTCGGCATTGCCCGCCTGCGCGACGTGCGCTTCAAGCAGTTCGATGATGGCATCCGGCAGTTGGAGGAAGAGGGCCTGATGCAGGTCCTGTATCCGACCGTGGGGCGTCGCGAGCCAATCCTCGGCACCGTCGGGCCGCTGCAATTGGAAGTGCTGAAGGCGCGGCTGGAGAACGAATACAACGTTCAGTGCGACGTCGACTCGTTGCCCTACAAGGCCGCCCGCTGGATCGTGGGTCCCGCGGACAAGATCGCCGCGATCTCGGCATCGACGGCCGGCACGCGTAGCGCCAGCGATCGCGACGGCCGGCCCATGATGCTGTTCGAATCGGAATGGGCGCTCGAATACTGCGAGCGCAACAATCCGGACATCAAGCTGCTGTCGGTGATGCCTTAGGCCGGGGCCCGGGATCCGGGGCCCGGGATCCGCTCAAAAAGAACAGGCCCGGTAGGGAAGTCCCCACCGGGCCAGAAAATCACCAATTCGCGAGATCGCGAGATCTCGAAATCAGCGTTAGTACATGCCGCCCATGCCGCCGCCGCCGCCCATGCCGCCACCGCCGCCGCCTGATTCCTTCTTCTCTTCCGGAATGTCGCAAATCAGCGCTTCCGTGGTGAGCAGGAGGGAGGCGATCGACGAAGCGTTCTGCAGCGCGTTGCGGACGACCTTCGCGGGGTCGATGACGCCGGCCTTGACCAGGTCTTCGAACACTTCGGTCGCGGCATTGAAGCCTTCGTCGCCCTTGCCGTCCTTGACCTGGGCCACGATGATCGAGCCTTCGAGGCCCGCGTTGGTGGCGATCCAGCGGCAAGGCTCTTCGATGGCGCGACGAATGATGGCGACGCCGATCTTCTGGTCGCCTTCAAGCTTCAGGTTGTCGAGCGCCTTGCTGGCACGAATCAGGGCCACGCCGCCGCCGGGGACGATGCCCTCTTCGACTGCGGCCTTGGTCGCGTGCATCGCGTCTTCGACGCGCGCCTTCTTTTCCTTCATCTCGGTTTCGGTGGCCGCACCGACCTTGATGACGGCGACGCCGCCGACGAGTTTCGCCAGGCGTTCCTGGAGCTTCTCGCGGTCGTAGTCGGAGGTGGTCTCTTCGACCTGGACGCGCAACTGCTTGACACGGCCCTCGATGGCCTTGCTTTCGCCGGCGCCCTCGACGATGGTCGTGTTGTCCTTGTCGATG
>JBBQII010000768.1:0-2045 GCA_038324795.1 Gemmatales bacterium | reverse complement strand
CCGTTCTGCGGTGGGAGATTGTTGTAGCACGCGCATCGGAAAAGTGTCAAGCCGGGGTCTTGTACAGCTTCTTCTCGCGAATGAACACTTCCACCGCCCGGGGCACCAGGTACTGGATGCTGCGCCCCGCCGCCACGCGCGCCCGCAGGTCACGGCTGGCGATATCCAGTAGCGGCACGTCGATCCGCTGCATGCGCACTGCGGGATGGCCCGGCAGCGTGGCCGTCAGCTCTTCCGCCGAAAGCATCGGCTGGCCCGGCCGACTCGCTGCCAGTATCTCCGCCTGTTCGACGATCCTCACCGGTTCGTACCAGTGATGCAGATCGATGAGACTGTCGCCGCCCAGAATTAGCAGGAAATCGTCATCGGGATGGACCGCTCGCAAGTCGCGGAGCGTGTCCGCGGTGAAGCTGGGGCCTGGCCGGGCCTTTTCGATCGATTCGAGCTTGAAGTCCGCGCGTCCGGCAATCGCCAGTTGCACCATGGCGGCCCGTCGATCGAAGGACGTAATCGCCTGGTCCAGCTTGTGCGGCGGCCGGGCGCTCGGCACGAACCAGACCTGATCCAGCCGCCCCTGCTCCCGCGCCTGCTCCGCGATGATCAGGTGCGCGAGATGGATCGGATCGAACGTGCCGCCGAAAATGCCGATACGCATGAGCGTCTCAACGTGACGAAACGGATCAACCGCCCTCAGTTCGCCGGGGCCGGGAACTGCTGCCCCAGCGCCAGGACTTCGCCCTTCACGCGTTCCAGCACGGCGGCGTCTTCCGGCGCGGCCAGCACCTGCGTGATCCATTTGCCGATGCGGGTCATCTCGGCTTCCTTCATCCCGCGCGACGTCAGCGCCGGAGTGCCGAGGCGGATGCCCGAGGGGTCCATCGGTGGACGAGTGTCGTACGGAATCATGTTCTTGTTGATCGTAATCCCGGCCTTGTCGAGCGCATGTTCCGCCAGCTTGCCGGTAACGCCCTTGCTGAACACGTCGACGAGCATCAGATGATTGTCCGTCCCGCCGGAGACGATCTTGAAGCCGTCCCGCTGCAGTTCCTCGGACAGCACCTTCGCGTTCCTGATCACCTGATCGATGTAGCCCTTGAAGTCCGGCTGCAACGCTTCCTGGAAGGCGATCGCCTTGGCGGCGATCACGTGCATGAGCGGCCCACCCTGCAGTCCCGGGAAAACAGCCGAGTTGATCTTCTGGATCCATGCCTCGCGGCACATGATCACGCCGGCGCGCGGACCGCGCAGGGTCTTGTGCGTCGTGGTCGTCACGAAGTCGGCATAGGGGACCGGGTCAGGGTGACGTTTCGCGGCCACCAGGCCCGCGATGTGCGCAATGTCGACCATGAACATCGCGCCGACTTCCTTCGCGATCTCGCCGAACTTCGCGAAGTCGATCTCGCGCGGGTAGGCGCTGGCCCCGGCCAGGATCATCTTCGGCTTGTGCTCGCGCGCCAGTTTCGCAACCTGATCGAAGTCGATCCGATGCGTATCGGGAGTGACGCCGTAGCCGATGGCCTTGAAGTACTTGCCGGAGAAGTTCAGCTTCATGCCATGCGTCAGGTGCCCGCCGTGGGCTAGATCCATCGCCAGGAAGGTATCGCCCGGTTGCAGCGCGGCGAAGAAGACCGCCATGTTGGCGTTCGCCCCCGAGTGCGGTTGCACGTTAGCGCGCTCTGCCCCGAACAGCTTCAACAGCCGTTCGATCGCCAACTTCTCGACGATGTCGACATGCTCACAGCCGCCGTAGTAACGCTTGCCAGGGTAGCCTTCCGCGTACTTGTTCGTCAGCACCGACCCCTGCGCCTGCAGCACCGCGGGGCTGACATAGTTCTCCGAAGCGATCATCTCCAGACCGGTCTGCTGCCGGCGGCGCTCGCCTTCGATCGCTTCCCACACGGTCGGGTCTTGCTGCTGCAATACGTCCATCGGTTCACCTTACTTCACGTTTCGTTGCCGACGATCAGTGAAGCCGAGACGCGCAGCAGAGCGATCGCTTGACCGCTCCGCCGCGCGTCTCGGCGTCATCAGGGTAGTTTATGAAT
>JBBQII010000767.1:0-2045 GCA_038324795.1 Gemmatales bacterium | reverse complement strand
GCAGCAGTTGGAAGGTTTGCACTGCCGGCGACGACGTGGTGCCGGTCGATCCGCATCGGCGATTTCACAAGGCGACCGGCTTCGAGATCGCGGAACTGTACGGCATGACCGAAGTGCTCAGTTGCATGACCAACCTGCCGTTCGGTCGGAAAAAGCTCGGCTCGGTTGGCTTGCCTGCGGTGCGGACCGCATGCCGGGTCGTCGACTGCGATGACCGCGACCTGCCGCCCGACACGCTGGGCGAGTTGCTGGTGAACAGCCCCGCCATGCTGGTCGGCTATCAGGATGATCCCACTGCGACGGCCGACGCCCTGCGCGGCGGCTGGATGCACACCGGCGATCTGGCGAAGGTCGATGCGGACGGTTACTACCGGTTCGTGGGCCGCAACAAGGAGATCATCATCCACGGCGGCTCGAACATCTCACCGCTCGAATTTGAAGAGGTGCTGGATGCGCACCCGACGGTGCATTTGAGCTGCGTCGTCGGCAAGCCGGATACCCACTGGGGCCGGACCGTTGCCGTGTCGTTGCGGCGCATGAACGGGTCATCAACGATTGATCGCTGGCACCGGGATCGGCGCGTTTGGGTCCGCCGGCAGGGGGACGAGGATCAGAATGCCTTCCTTGAACAGCTTGCGGTAGCTGGCGTCAGGCAACTCTTCGCTGCCGGCCATGATGACCGTGGCCCCTTTCTCCAGGGCCTTCTGCCAGACGGCGGCGTCGATCTTCTTCCCGTCGAGGTCGTACCCGGTGAAGTTGCCGAGTCGTGTTTCCTTGACCGTCTTGTGGATGATGCGTACCTTGGTGACCGTCTGATACACCGTTTGTCCATTGATCGTCGCGGGAACCATCACGACGTACGCTTCCTGCACGGGCACAGCGACCGTCGATTCGATGTTGCCGCTGACCCACTTCACGTACCGCAGTGACGGTGCGGGCCCCTTCGGTTCGATGTTCTCGACCGGCGGCGCGGGGACGAGAATCAACATCGCGGTGATGAGCATCTGCATGGGAGGTTCTCCAATAGGGATTGGAGAATCGTAAGCGTTTCAGGGCGACGCCGCAAGCGGCGAACGGATTCATACAAATGACTGTGATGTTCGATTCAACGCACGGGATGAACCGATGAACTTTCGCGACGGACCGATCGATGGCATCATCTGGAAATCGCTGGGCATGTTCCGCGACAAGCGCGGCTGGCTGTGCGAACTGTTCCGCCATGACGAGATGGACCAGAAGTATCACCCGACGATGTGCTACATCTCGATGACCGAACCGGGCGTCGCGCGCGGGCCGCACGAACATGTCGATCAGGCGGACTATTTCTGCTTCATCGGCCCGTCGAACTTCAAAGTCTACCTGTGGGACAACCGCAAGGACTCACCGACGTTCGGCAATAAGGAAGTCAAGGTCGTCGGCCAGGATGCCCCCTTCGCGCTGATCGTTCCCGCCGGCGTTGTGCACGCCTACCAGAACGTGGGCGATGCGCAGGGCATCGTCTTCAACGCTCCCAATCAACTGTACAAGGGATGGGGCAAGAAGGACCCGGTCGACGAGATCCGCCATGAGGAACACAGCGGATCGATCTACAAGCTGGATTGAGGCATGACAATTCAACCGCACGTCCGCAATGCCGTCGAGGCCGACTTGCCGGCCATTGTCGACATCTACAACCAGTCGATCCCCGGCGGCTGGTCCACGGCTGACACCAAACCAATCACCGTTGAAGAGCGCGTGGAATGGTTCCGCAAGCACACGCCCGACCGCCGGCCGCTGTGGGTGGCCGAATTCGATGGCATGATCGCGGGATGGGTCGGTCTGTCGTCGTTCTACGCGGGTCGGCCGGCGTACAACGCCACGGCGGAGATCAGCCTGTATATCGGCACCGCGCACCACGGGTTGGGACTGGGCTACTTTTTGAAGAAGCGGATGATCGACCACTGCCCGGCGCTCGGCGTGACGACACTGCTGAGCATGCACTTCGACCACAACCATGCCACCCGCCGCTTGAACGAAAAGCTCGGCTTCGAGCAGATGGGGCACCT
>JBBQII010000766.1:0-2057 GCA_038324795.1 Gemmatales bacterium | reverse complement strand
CCCTGTGTGGAACTGTACAGCGTCGACAAGGACCCCGACTGTATCGTGAATCTTGCCGAGGATGCGACGCTTGCCCAAGTCAAGGAAGACCTGCGCAAGGAGATGGAAGAGTTGCTGAAGAAAGACCAGGACCCGCGCATGCTGGGCAAGGGAGCGATCTTCGATACCTACAAGTATCTTGGCGCTCGCAAACACGGGTACGACGAATGGCTGAAGTTCAAATAAATCACCTGCCGGTGGCCGTCATGCTCAGCGGCGGCGGCACGACGCTGCAGAACCTTCTCGATGAGCGCACCGCCGGGCGGTTGCCGATCGACGTGGTGCGCGTTCTGGCCAGCCGGCCCGGTATACGCGGGATTGAACGCGCCGGGCAAGCGGGCATTCCCGTCGATGTCGTCACGCGAAAGTCATTCCCAAATACCGAAGCGTACAGCGAGCGGCTGTTCGCCGCCTGTCGCGAAGCGGGGGCGAAGCTCGTCTGTCTCGCGGGGTTCCTGCAACTGCTGCGCATCCCCGATGATTTCACGCACAAAGTGCTGAACATTCACCCGTCGCTGTTGCCGGCCTTCGGCGGTAAGGGAATGTACGGCCATCATGTACACGAAGCGGTACTGGCGTTCGGAGCGAAGGTTTCCGGTTGCACGGTCCACTTCGCGGACAACGAGTTCGACCAAGGCCCGATCGTGATGCAGCAGGCAGTGCCGGTACTGGATGACGACACACCCGACACACTTGCTGCACGCGTGTTCACCGCGGAATGTGCGATCTACCCGGAAGCAATTCGGCGGTTTGCCGAAGAAAGATTGGAATTCGACTGTCGGCGTGTCTTTACACGCTCATGACGAACGGCTCACGGCCCGGCTCTTCACCCACGACAAAACAGCGATCACCTTCCCGCATTTCCATGTCAGCCAGTCCGGTGAACTCACCGAAGGCCGGCAGCACGCCAACGCGTTCCCCGAAGTGAAAGCACGGCAACCGCAGCCGTTGTTTGCCTTTTCCGTGCAGTGTACGTCCAGGGTGCAAATGCCCGGCGAGGACGTAGCCCTTGTCATTCGCGTCCGGGTAATGGGCGAACACAAACGGTCCTTCCGCGAACGGTTCGGAGTGCACGTGCACGTCCCATTCGGCCGGCGGTCGGGCGACGCGTCGATCGTGATTGCCGAGCACCAGATCGATCCGCAGTGAGCGATGCCGCCGCCGCCAGACGGAGATCGATTCGACGAGGTCCGGCGACCGTCCGGCCGGCGCGTGCCAGAAGTCGCCGAGGATTATCAGCCGGGAAGGTTGCGCGAAAGCGATCACCTCATCAAGTCGCTGCAACATGCGCACGGCCGTGTTGCCGGGCACCGCGATGCCGGCAGCGCGAAACGTTTCATCCTTGCCGAAGTGCGTGTCGGTGAGAATCAGCGTCTGCCGGGTGCTCCAGTTGATGGCGCGGTGAGCCAGCAGGCCGATGTGCTCTCCGGCGATGTCGATCGTGTGCGTCATGCGTGTTGATGATTCGTGCATCCTTTCGAGATGCACGCTAACCGCGTCTACTTCAACTCTTTGATGTACACGTTCTTGAACCACAGTTTGTCGCCATGGTGCTGCAGTTCGATCGGGCCGGCGGCGGGCAGCGGCTTACTTTTTTCCCAGTAGTTGGCCAGCGGGGCGTCATTGACGACCAGTTCGCCGTTCAGGTACACGGTAGCATTATCGCCCTTCATGATGATGCGGAAGGTGTTCCACTCGCCGGGCTTCTTGTCGGCCTTTTTGATCGGCGTCTTGCCCTTGGAGCCGGCCGGGTTGTTCCACAATCCGCCCGAGCCCGAGCCCTTGTCGGCCCCCTTGGCGCCCGCGCTATTGTCCGAGTCCCATACCTGGATCTGCGGTTGCCCGCGGATGTAGATGCCGCTGTCGCCCTTCTCTTCGATCTTCCAGTCGATCAGCAGTTCGAAGTCGCCGTAGTCCTTCGCCGTCTGCAGACTGTCGCCCTTGCCGTCGTAGTAAAGGATGCCGTCGGTGATCGTCCAGTGCGGCAGAGTTTTCTCGTTCGATGCCTTCTGCGCCTT
>JBBQII010000765.1:0-2067 GCA_038324795.1 Gemmatales bacterium | reverse complement strand
CTTCCCGACCCCGTTATGGTCCCGCGCAGTGTGATGAACGATCTGCGACGGCAGGCGCTCGTACTGCTGGCGGAGAAGCAAGTAACGGTAGATACGATTGTCGATCGCGATGCGCTGATGCGGTTGCGTGAACGCTCCGCTGCGGAGGCCGCGACCATCGTGGAGCACGCGTCTCGCGTGCTCGAATCGACGAGCACGCGAAACGCATGCTCCACGACAAAGCCGCCCGATTCAAACGTCCCCACGCTGAACGTCCTCGTTCGCACGATCGAACAGATGGACGCCGTCCTTACTCTGCCTGCGATCGGCATGGTCTACTGCGATTTCGAAGACACTCGCCGCTACCGCGAAGCGGTCAGCCGTGCCCGCGAAGCGAACAAACCGATCGGCTTGGCAACCTTGCGTGTGCTGAAGCCCGGCGAGGAGGGCTTCCTGCGGCCGATCCTGACGGCGGCACCGGATGCGGTGCTGGTTCGCAACCTGGCAGGCATCAGCTACTTCCAGGAACACCTTCCGGGCGCGACGCTCATCGGTGACTTTTCGTTGAACGTCGCCAATGATCTGACAGCCCGGCTGTTGATCGACTCGGGCCTTGCGCGGCTTGTTCCCAGCTTCGATTTGAACTGGGAGCAGTTCACCGACCTGATGCGGCACGCGCCGCCCGCATGGTTCGAAACGGTGATCCATCAACATATGCCGATGTTTCATATGGAACACTGCGTCTTCGCGGCGTTCCTGTCGAAGGGGAAAGACTTCCGCGATTGCGGCCGGCCGTGCGACTCTCACAAGGTCGAACTGCGCGACCGTGTCGGGGCTGAGTTCCCGGTCGTGCCGGACACCGGTTGCCGGAACACGGTGTTCAACTCCGTCGCGCAGTCCGCCGCCGAGTACATCGGCCGGATGCGAGCACTGGGTTTAACGCAGTTCCGCGTCGATCTGCTGCGGGAAACGGGTGAAGAAGCGGCACAGTTGCTGGGCGAGTATTCACGCGCGCTCAGCGGTGAGGACGTCGGCCGACAGACATGGAAACGCCTGCAGGTGATCAACCAATTGGGTGTGACACGCGGGACACTGCAGTAGCTGACAAACGTACCCAAGTTTTGTTAGAAGTCGCCGCAGGCGTTCGTTATAACGGAAGCTACTGCTGAACATTCTGCCGGAACCAATCATGATGCCACGATCTGTTTCAACTTGGATCAAGTATTCCACCCTTATGGTTGTTGCTCTGCTGTCGCTGGCGACCGCCGGTGCCGCGGAACCGATCCGGTTGGCCAATCATCCCGCCCTGTCACCTGATGGAAGAACGCTGGCGTTCGACTACGTCGGCGATATCTGGACCGTGCCGACGGCGGGCGGTACCGCGAAACCGCTGACGCAGCATACGGCGACGGATTCCTCGCCGCACTTCTCGCCCGACGGCAAGGAGATCGCCTTCCTGAGCGAGCGCGAAGGCAACCCGCAAGTGTTCGTGATGCCCGCGACGGGCGGAACGCCCCGGCAGGTCACGTTCCACACCTCGGGCTATGCACTGCACGACTGGGCACCCGATGGCAACCATCTGCTGGTCAGCGCCATGCGTGACCACGGCTGGAGTCGGCGAACCCCCGAACGCATGTTCCTCGTCAATGTCCGCAAGCGCGAGGCGGAGCAACTGCTGTTCGACGACTACGGCACCGGCGGCAAAATCTCGCCCGATGGCCGATCTGTCCTGTTCACGCGCGAAGGACCCGAGTGGTGGCGCAAGGGGTACACCGGTTCCCAGTCATCGCAGATCTGGCAGTTTTCGCTCGACAGCAAGCAGTTCGAGCCGATACTCATGGATGGCCACGACCACCGCTGGCCGCTCTGGAAGCCGGACGGCAAAGGCATCTACTTCTGCACGAATCGCAAGAACGGTTTCGTGCTGCAGGAGATGTCGCTGAGCCCCCGGCCCCTGACTTCGCGAATCGAACGTCAGCCGATCAACGCGAAAGTCGTGGCCGAGTTTCCGGACGATTCAATCGTCTTCCCCTGCATCAGCCGAGACGGGCAGACGATCGTTTTCCGGCATCTGTTCGACTTCTACCG
>JBBQII010000764.1:0-2087 GCA_038324795.1 Gemmatales bacterium | reverse complement strand
GAACAGGAACACCGCCTGCAACCCGTCGCACGGGTTCTTCGCCCGCCAGCGGTCCACCGCCAGGAGGAACTGCGACATCCAAAAGTCGATGGTGCCGGCGTCGCCGAGGAACTGCGTGTTGACGATCGCCAGCCGCGTCTTGCCAGCAGGCAGGTGGCGGCCGAGCAGCGCGTCCACGTCCAGCGGTTCGCCCCCTTCCAGCAGCCGCCGGTGTTGGTGCGACAGCGTGAGCAGGTCCTGGCCGAGCTTCTTGAAGTGCTTCTCCTCGTACCCGTCGGTCTCGTTCACCAGGGTGTCGTCCATGTCGTTCACCAGGAGCCGCAGCCCCCTCACCGTCACCGGTTGACCGGGGATGCGGGCGAGCACCTCAATGGCCTTCTGGAGGATCACCCGCTTCGGGTCGGGCACCTTCGACCGGTACCCCATCATGCCGCCCAGCGCGGCGGCGGCGAACTGCGCGGTCAACTCGCGGTCGGCCGCGGACAGTTGGGTCAACCCGTCCGGCACAACTGGAATGGTGAGAGCGCGGCCGGCCTCGTTGCCGGGGGTGAACAGGGCGATGTCCAGTGCCGCCCGCAGCCGCGTCCGGCACATGGGCCAAATCCTCTTCAACCACCTGCTCGGTTCTCGCCGGGAATCGCACGCGATACCAGTATTCCCCGGCATCGAGCTGGGGTCGCTCAGCAACGTGCCCAAGTTCATTGGTTCGTCGAAGCAGCACGGGACTTCCCTGACCGAAGCGGGGCGCGGTCATGCGATCATCTCCGCAAGGTTTCTACCGCTGTTGTCGCCCCGTGGCGGAATGTGACAACGCCTCCGCCATTTTTTTCATTCCGCCTGACAATCGACGAGATGGGTGCGCCGCAGCGTGTCGAGGTGTGTGTCGAACAAACACCAACCGGAGAAATCGCCAAGGGAGGGCGGAAGGTGTAACTCCCTCGCCGGGATTGCTTCGCGTCCGGCATCGGCTGGCCGGAGTGGGCCTCGGGATTCGAACACAGAATCAAGGCATTCTGAGACCGGACTCGCCGGATACGACTCCCTTCACCGACAAGGCTTTCACGCATTCGGAGACCGTCGGGCGTAGTGACTGGGGGCCTTCGGGGACATTTCCCGGAACCGTCTGGCACCCTTCGCATCGTCGGAGGGTGTGATGGGATTCGCCGCATTCAGCGAGGGCGACGGGACTCGAACCCGCAACCTCCAACTCGGCACTCCCGCGACCTATTCCGGCGAGTACGGACCGACCGACGGCCGCGCTCGGAATCCGACCTCGTGGCCCCTGCGCAAGCCGCCCCCAAACTGTCGCGAGCAACCGACCGACCGAATTCGGTACCAGCGCGCACTCGATCCTGATAAAACAGGGTTCGTCGGTCGTGACACGATCAGTGAATGATGCGAACTTCGTCCGAGGTCCGACCGTGAGCAACCCGTTCTTCGACAGCCCGGTACTCAATTCTCCCTACTCGTGCCCGACTCGCTACTGGGAGTTGGACGAGAACGGCCAGCCGACCCAGCGGACCATCGACGGCCGACGGCCGGCCGAGTTCATCAGCCCGATTCCCAAGGCGAGGAAGCAAAAGGCCCAGTCCGCCCAGAAGACGTTTGTGATCGACGAGGGGCACGGCCTGACCACCGAAGACCAACAGTACAACGTCCAGCAAATCATCGGGCAGGTGCGGCGGGCGTTGGCCGAGTGGCGGTCCATCCCGAACCCAGCAGATTGGAAAGTCACCCCCGAAACGGCCACGCTGCTCCAGCACTGGCGGACGTTCGACTTCCCCGGCGTGCGACCGTTCTTCTGCCAGATCGAGGCGGTTGAGGCCGCCATCTGGCTCACGGAAGTCGCGCCCAAACTGCCCTCCACCAAAAAACTCCGGGAAGACCTGGCCAACGCCAGCGAGGACGCCAATCCTGGCCTTCCCCGGCTGGCCCTGAAGTTGGCCACCGGCGCGGGGAAGACGACCGTCATGGCGATGCTCATCGCCTGGCAAGTGGTGAACGCCGCCCGTCGCGACGTGAAGTGGGCCACCCGCGGATTTCTCATCGTCGCGCCCGGTCTGACCATCCGCGACCGGTTGGAAGTG
>JBBQII010000763.1:0-2088 GCA_038324795.1 Gemmatales bacterium | reverse complement strand
TTCGCGCACTTATCAACTGTCGGCCGCGACTAATGAAACGAACCAGTTGGACGAAGTGAACTTCTCGCACGGGTACGTCCGCCGCCTTCGCGCGGAAGTGCTGCTCGATACCATCACCCGCGTGACCGGCACTGAGGATCGCTTCCCGCTGTCGCCCGCCGGCACCCGCGCGGTGCAGATCCATACGGGGGAAGTCTCGACGTACTTCCTGACGACCTTCGGCCGCGCCCCGCGTGAGACCGCCTGCTCGTGCGAAGTCAACCGCGAGGCCAACCTGTCACAGGCGCTGCATCTGGTCAATGGCGACACCGTGACCCAGAAGATAGCCCAGGGCAAGCTGCTCGCCGGCATGCTGGCCGACAAGAAGCCGGTGCCGACGATCATTGAAGAAATGTACCTGCTGACGTTCTGCCGCAAACCGACGGCCGAGGAAACGCAGAAGCTCGTTGATATCATCAAGCGCGAAACCGAAGACCCGAAGCGACTGAAAGCAATGGCCGACCTCGCGCTGAACGGAGACGCCAACTACAAGCGCAACGAAGCCCGCGCCCAGCAACTTCGTGACGAATTGGCCAAGCTGCCGAAGGGTTCGAAGGAGGCGGCATCAACGGCCGCACAACTGAAGACCTCCGAAGCGGCCATCGCCACCGGCATGCAGAACGCGCAGAGCAGGGCGATTGCCATGGTATACGGCGACATCCTGTGGGGCCTGTTCAACTCCACTGAGTTTGCGTTCAACCACTAAGTTCAAAGCCCGGGCGCCAGCGAGTTTTCCGAAATCCGCGATGGCGCCCGGGCTCCGTTGTATGAATCAACACATCGCCCCGTCGGAATTCACCATGAAGTTGACCATCACCGCGCTGGCGATCCTCGTCCTCATTCCCGCATCGCTCTTCGCGCAGGCGAAGCAGGAAGCGGGGCCGAATTACAAGGATCACGTGTTGCCGATCCTGCGTAAGCACTGCCTGAGTTGCCATAACCCGGACAAGGCCAAGTCGGACCTGAACGTTGCCACGTACGCGGCCCTGATGGCCGGCGGCGCGAGTGGCGAGGCGATCAAGCCCGGCAGTCCCGACCAGAGCCTGCTGTTCAAGGTCACCGCGCACCAGGTCGAGCCGTTCATGCCGCCCAAGGGGGAAAAGATCCCCGACGCGGAACTGGCCATCATCAAGAAATGGATCGAAGGCGGTGCCCCCGAGACGGCCGTCGGCGCGGTGAAGACCGCGACGCGCAAGATCGATATCGACCCCGTGGCACTCACGACCGGCAAGCCCGAAGGCCCGCCGATCATGCCGGTGAACCTGCCGGCCGTCGCACTGCCGAAGACCGAACGCCCGCACCCGGTGACTTCGCTGGCCGCCGCTCCGTGGGCTCCGCTTCTGGCCGTCGGCGGACACGAGCGCGTTCTGCTTTACAACACGGACACATTGAAACTGGTCGGCACGCTGGCGTTCCCCGAACGGATCCCGCATGTGCTGCGTTTCAGCCGGAACGGCAAATGGCTGCTGGCCGCGGGTGGCCGTGGAGCCCACTCGGGCAAGGTCGTCGTGTGGGACGTGGCCACGGGCAAACGCGTCACCGAACTGGGTGACGAGGCCGACGTGATTCTGGCGGCGGACATCAGCCCCGACCACAAGCTGATCGCGCTGGGCGGCCCGGCCAAACTGGTGAAGATCTACGACGTCGCCAGCGGACAGTTGAAGAAGCAGATCAAGAAGCACACCGACTGGATCACCGCGATCGAGTTCAGCCCGGACAATGAACTTCTGGCCTCGGGCGATCGCAACGGCGGCGTCTACGTCTGGGAGGCGGATACCGGCGGCATCGTCTTCACGCTGGGCGATCACAAGGAGAACATCACCGGGGTCAGTTGGCGGGCCGACAGCCAGATGCTGGCGACCGCGAGCGAAGACGGCCGGGTGATTCTCTGGTACGCGGAAGACGGCTTCCCGACCCGCTCGATCAACGCCCAGGCCGAGGGAACCAACCCGACTCGCCCCGGTGCCCCGGTCCGCAAGGGCCTGCCCGGCGTGCTGGCCGTCAACTACTCGAAGAACGGCCAGATCCTGACCTGCGGCCGAGACAACA
>JBBQII010000762.1:0-2091 GCA_038324795.1 Gemmatales bacterium | reverse complement strand
GATGCGCTCGGCAATTTCGCTCTTCTTGATCTTCACTGACTTCTCGGCATTGATGATCGTCAACTCGCCGCCCTTCTCGCGGACGATGCCGTTGTGGACGACGCCCGCATCGGTCTCGATGCGCTCGACTTCATAGCCGGTCAGGATGATCTTCGATGGTTCGAGGATCGATTCGATGACGTGCGCGAGTTGATGCCGGCCGACGCCGCCGAGCGTGGGGCCGATCTTCTCGTTGGCATCGAGCAGGTGGCATTTGGCGCAGTTGGCACGCTCGAAGGCCATGCGGCCCAAGGCGAGTTTCTCGGCCGACGGCTTCTGGTCGAAGTTCTTCATCGCCTGCGGGCGGTACTCCGCGGCAGCGAGGATCGCGGGGCCGAGGTCGGGCCGTTCGCTGGTGGCACCGAGGATTGAAAGGGTCAACGCCAGGTCGTGCTTCGCCCCGTCATCGGCTTTCAGCAGGGCCGGCAGTTGTGCTTCGATCGCCTCACGGAAGCTGCCATCCTTCGGCAGTTTGCGGAAGTCGCGGATAATCTCACGCGCGAGTGCGGGCGGGGCGGTGCTCAGCAGTGCCTGCCAGCGTTTCAGGTCGGGCTTCATATCAATGGCCGCGGCCGTCGCGCAGAGTTCGATGCGGGCATCAAGCGGGTGCTTCGGGTTGTTCAACTGTATCCAGACCGAATCGGTCAGCGAACTGGCCTTCAGTTCCCATGAGCGGGCGAGTGCCGCAGCGGGCAGAACCACTTGTTTCAGGTCGGTGTCGCTCAGCAGTTTGCCGATCATCTCCAGGCCGAACGGCGTGGGCCCTTCGTCGGGGAGGATCTTCAGGATGGTCTGCTTGTCGTCGGGGCTGTTCAGGCGCGCCTTGCCGGAACGGATCAGTTCTATCCACGGGTTCTTGACACCTTTGTTGTTGCCAGCGACGATGCGCAGCAGTTTCGACGCATCGGCAATCACGTTGGAACTCAGATCTGGTTGGGAGAGCAGCGTCTGGAGCGGAGGGATCATGGCTGCATCGGGATGCATGGCGGCGAGTTCCAACAGCTGCTGCAGATCGTACTTGCCCGGCTCGGCCAGACGATTCAGCAGTGCGATCCTGGCGATGTCCTTGTTCGGAAGGTTCTCGTACTGCGACAGATCGATGGCGATGAGCAAAGCCGTGCGAACGTCCGCGTTATCGATCTTTTCAAGTTCGGCGAATGTGTCAGGGGCGGCATGCTTCGCGAGATGCAAAGCGGCTTCGTAGCGAAGATGGGGATCGCTAACGCCGTCAGACTTCATCCAATCGGCGAGGCCATTACGAATGGCGACCGCATCGCTTAGCGCCAGGATCGCTTCGAGCCGCACGGCCGGGTCGGGGTCTTTTTGAAGCTTCTGGGCAATCTCTTGCAACTTAGGAACGTTGTAGCGCTTCAGCAGTCGCAGCGCCAGGCGGCGCACTTTCCAATCGGGGTTCTTGACGCCTTCGGACAATGCTTTCTTCGCTTCATCATCGCCAATGCGAGCGAGAACCCAAAGAGCGCTGGCGGCCGCCAGCGGGTTGTCGCTCGATTCCGCGAGTTTAGCGGCGGGCTGAATTGCTTTCTTTTCCACTAGAGATCGGATGGCCTGCTCGCGCATCTGATGATTGAGCGAACCGAGACCGGTGAGAAGCACTTGCTGATCGGTGAATCCAGTTTGGGCCGATCGACCTAACTTCGGCACATCCTTCCCCGTATACTTCACCCGCCAAATGCGCCCCGTCAGATCGTTCTCGTCATCGCGGCCATACCAGTCGGCCATCAGCATGGTGCCATCGTGGTCGAGCATGATCTGCGTGGGGCGGAAGCGCGGGTCGTCGCAGGTCAGCCAGTTGTCGGTCTTCGTCACGCGTTCGCGGTCATCGACGATGAACTGTTCGATGGCGTGGTTGCGCGTCCCGACGCCGTGCGGACCCCAGTTGACGCCGAACTGCCGGCCCTGGTAGCTCGCGGGGAAGTTGGCACCGTAGTAGTGCAGCATCTGCGTGCGGGCACCGTTGGTGATCTCGAGTGTCGGCGGGGCCAACGGCGACTTGCCGGCCAGCCACGCGTTCGGCGCTTTCGGCCGGCTGTA
>JBBQII010000761.1:0-2098 GCA_038324795.1 Gemmatales bacterium | reverse complement strand
CGAAGGCCATGGTACCCGACCTAATGGTGTCGCTGCCGGCCGCAAAGAAGTACGGGTTTGCCGCATACGGCGAGAAGCCGCCCGTAAGTCCCCGGCTGACGGACGACCCCAAGGCGATGTTCGTAAAAGCGACCACGCGCTGAGTGATTTGCCATTGATTGACGAAGTTTCGCAAGGGCCGACGGGGCAACCGGTCGGCCCTTCTTCGTTGCGCTTAGAAGATCGGCGAGTTGCGGAGATCGGGAATATTCCGTGAAATCGGAAAATTGTGATTGCGATGCTCAAACGGCCTGTCTACGATACCGGGAGTTAAGGATAACGTGGTTAGCCAGGTTGGAGTCGCGGAAGGAACCCTACTCTTCACCGACGATGTCGCCCGACCCCCCTTTAGTGCTGGCAACCGGTTCATGTCCTTGACCAGACAGTCTGTCTTGAATTTGCTGGCGTTCAGTGCAAGGAGTGACTATGAACACCGCGACGTTGCGCGAAGAGCCCATCATGTTTAGCGAACTTGCCTCGATGCTGCGCCTGAGCCCGATCCCCGATCTGCGTTACCTCGAAGTCGAGGAAACCGATCTTGAGGTGATCATCACCGGCCACGTCGGCAGCTACTACCTGAAGCAGCTTGCGCAGGAAACCGTCCGTCCCGCGATCGGTCAACGCCGGCTGCGGAATCGCGTGCTGGTGTCGCGCCACTGATCGGCACTGTTCAGTCTCCGTCGTCTTCCAGTAACTGTGTGGGATGATACTTCGCAATGGTCTTGCGCAGTGTGGCCCGCGCCATGCCCAGCCAGCGAGCCGCCGCCAGGCGGTTCCCGTTGAGAACGCGCAGCACCTCATCGATCAATGCCGGTTCCACGATCGCCAGCAGTTCGTCGTACATTTTGCCCGGTTCTTCCGGTTGCAGTTTCTCACATCGGTCACGTGTCCATTCAGCCACCAGAGCCGCGATCCGTTCGACATGTCCCTGCGCGCCGCTCGTGGCGGGAACGTCCGGGAAGTGTTCCGGCAGCAGGATGCCGCCGCGGGCAAGGATGGCTGCATGCTCGAAGGCGTTCCGCAACTCGCGCACGTTCCCGGCCCAGCGCCGCGCCTTCAGGAACTTTTCCGTCTCGCGTGCCAGTGTCAGATGCGGGCTGCCGATCCGCGACAGGAAATGCTCGGCCAGCAGCGGGATGTCGTCAACGCGGTCGCGCAGTGCCGGCAGGTGGATCTCGAAGACGTTCAGCCGAAAGAACAGATCGTGCCGGAATTCGCCGGTACGCACGGCGTCGGCCAGGTTTCGATGCGTGGCCGAGAGAATGCGCACGTCGATGCGGACCGGCTGACTGCCGCCCACGGGCAGCACTTCCTGATGTTCGAGAACGCGAAGCAGCTTGGCCTGCACCGGCAGCGGGATATCCGCCAGTTCATCAAGGAACACCGTGCCGCCATCCGCCAGCGCGAGCAACCCCGGCTTTGCCGTGCCCGCACCGGTGAACGCGCCTTTCAGGTGGCCGAACAGTTCGCTTTCGACAAGGTTCGGATTCAGCGCGGCCACGTGCACCGGAAGGAACGGCTTGGCCGCCCGTGTACTGTGCCGGTGCAACGCGCGGGCAACTAGTTCCTTGCCGGTGCCCGAATCACCTGTGATCAGTACGCAAGCATCATGCCCGGCCACGAGCGCGATCCGTTTGAAGACGTTCTGCATCGGCAGGCTGCGGCCGACAATCTCGTCATCGACATCCAGGATCGGTTTCGCAATCTCGGCGGGCTGCCGGCTCTTCAACGCGCGCGAGACGGCATCGAGCGCGGTCGACAGGTCAAACGGCTTGGGCAAGTACTCGAACGCGCCGCCTTCGACCGCTTTCACCGCCGTCGACAGGTTGCCGTGCGCAGTGACGATGATGATCGGTGCCTGCTTCGTCAACTCGCGCAGTCGCGACAGGGCGCTGAGCCCGTCGAGCCCCGGCAGGCGCACGTCGAGAATGACGGCATCGAACGGTTGCGCCGCCGCCAGTTCAAACGCCCCTTCGGCCGATGCGGTCGTCGCCACTTTGTGGCCCGCCCGCTCGAGCGCTTTGCGCAGCGCCCAGGAGATAACTTCTTCGTCGTCCAC
>JBBQII010000760.1:0-2106 GCA_038324795.1 Gemmatales bacterium | reverse complement strand
CGTGTTGATGGCCATGGTCGGCCTGGTCTTGTTGATCGCCTGCGCCAATGTCGCGAACCTGCTGATCGCACGCGGCTTCATGCGGCAGAAGGAGATCGCCGTGCGCCTGTCGCTGGGTGCCAGCCGCGGCCAACTGGTCCGGCAGTTGCTGACCGAAAGCGTCTTGCTGTCATTCATTGGCGGCGCCGTCGGCATCATCCTCTCCGTGGTCCTCACGCGCGGGCTCATCTCGTTGATCCCGGCAGACCAGCCGTTGCTGGTGCAGCCGATGCCCGATCTGCGCATTCTGCTGTTCACGTTCTCGCTGACGCTGCTGACCGGCGTGGTCTTTGGCCTGCTGCCCGCACTACGCGCGAGTAATCCCGATCAGTGGGCGACGCTCAAGGACACGGTCGGCGGCATTGCCGGTACCGGCGGGTCCCTCTTTCTCAGGAAGGGCCTGGTCGCCGCGCAGGTCGCGCTCAGCTTCCTGCTGTTGTTCGGCGCGGGCTTGTTTGTTCGCAGCCTGCAGAACCTGCAGACCACCGACACGGGTGTCGCTCTCGACAACCTGGTCACGTTCCAGTTGAATCCCGCCCTCAGCGGCTACCAGGATCAGCAAGGCGTGAACTTCTATCGTGATCTGCTCGACCGCCTGAACTCATCCCCTGGCGTGACGTCGGCCGGCACCGCGGTGGTCGCGATTCTGGCCGGCGATGAATGGGACAGCACCATGTCGGTCGAGGGCCACAAGGCCACCGATGGCGAAGACATGCAGGCGTTCATGAACTCGCTGTCGCCCGGTTACTTCAAGACCATGGCGATTCCGTTCATTGAGGGTCGCGACTTCACGCGCGCCGACGCCAAGAAGGACGCGACCGTGGCGATCGTGAACCAGAAGTTCGCAAAGCACTTCTTCGGAGATAAGAGTGCGGTCGGCCGGCAGATTGGTTTCGGGGATGGTCCGGAGTCGAAACTGAACATCGAGATCATCGGGGTGGTCGCCGACGCGCTCTACGAGGGCCCGCGCGAGGGTGTCCGCCGGCAGGTGTTCATTCCCAACTGGGGACGCGGCGGCGTGACGTTCTACCTGCGCACCACCGACGCATCGGGCGCGGCGTTCAACCTGGTGCGCAACGAAGTCAAACGGCTGGACGCCGGCATGCCGGTGTTCAACATGAAGACGCTGCAGGGGCAGTTGGATGAAACGCTGCTGAGCGATCGCCTGATCGCCATGCTGTCGGCGGGCTTCGGCTTGCTCGCGACGCTGCTGGCATCGGTCGGCCTCTACGGCGTGATGGCATTCATCGTGGCGCGACGCAAGAAAGAACTGGGGCTGCGCCTGGCGCTTGGCGCCGAACCAGCGTCGGTCATCTGGCTGGTGATGAAGGAAGTCTTACTGCTGCTGACCATCGGGCTGGTGATCGGCGTCCCGTCCGCCATCGCGCTCGGCCGCTACGTCTCGTCGCAATTGTTCGGGATTGAGCCGAATGACCCATGGATGGCCATGGGGACGATGGCGGTGCTGACGTTGGTGTCGGCGGCGGCGGGCATGATTCCCGCCACCCGCGCGAGCCGGATCGATCCGATTCTGGCGTTGCGCTACGAGTAGGACGGCACCCCATAAAGGGGTGCCTTACGTTATTTCGATTTGGTTTCTTCCGCCACGCGCGCGTCGAGCGCCTTCATGGCGTTGGCGGCCAGGACCCGGCAGGCCTGCGGATCGATGAACGGATCCACGGGCAGCTTCTCCCCCCGCTTCTTCAGCTTGCCGGCCAGGTCGGTGGCCATTGGGTGCGTCGTGATCATGATGTCGCACGGCAGTTCGCCCACCGTGGAGATGCTCTTGCGGAACTGCTCAACGCGGCTCGGCGTCTTCGCATCGCCGGTGAACCGGAAGCCTGGCGCCGCAATTGCGGAAATGCTGTCGGCGTAGACCATGTTGAGGCAACCGTCCTTGGACCCCGTAGCCTTGGCGGAGGGGTCGCACGACTGCCACGTCCAGGTCGTGCTGCCGGGGGTGTGACCGGCGGTGTTGTGCATCTGCACCGACAACGGCCCGACCGTCACCATGTCCTTGTCCTTCACGACGCGCACGTTCTTGACCGGTGGGAACGCGTTGTCCGG
>JBBQII010000759.1:0-2108 GCA_038324795.1 Gemmatales bacterium | reverse complement strand
ATTGCACAGCGTCGGCTCTGTGGGCAGCCGGGGCTGGGGCGGCGGCCGCGGCGTGGTCACGTTGTGACGTCGCCGTCGCCACGGCCGTAAACGGCACGGAGCACCGCGCGCGCGATCATCAGCTCCTCGTCCGTCCGGATGACTCGAACAATGACCCGGCTGGCTGCCGAGGAGATCACCTCGGCCGACTCTGCATTCAGCGACGCATCCAGCTCGATGCCAAGGAAACTCAGGCCGGCGCATGCTCGCGCGCGGATCGCCGGCGCATGTTCACCGATGCCTCCGGCGAAGACGAGCGTGTCCAGCCCGCCGAGGGCCGCGGCAAAGGCGCCGATCCCCTTCCGGGCCTGATAGCAGAACAGCCCCACGGCCTCCGCCGCCCGCGGGTCGCTGGCTTCGTGCGCGAGCAGGTCCCGCATGTCGGCGCTCGTCTCCGACACGCCCAGCAACCCGGACTCATGGTTGACCAGGTGATGAACGCGCGCCGGCGTCAGGCCCCGCGCCTGGGTCAAGTAGCTGATCACTCCTGGGTCCAGGTCTCCGGAGCGGGTGCTCATCGGCAAGCCCCCGGTCGGTGTGAACCCCATGGTGGTGTCGATGCTCTGGCCGTCGCGGACGGCCGCCAGGCTGGCGCCGCTGCCGAGATGCGCGAGGAGGACACGGCCGGTCGACGCCGCCGGATCGCCCAGGCGCGTGAGTTCCGATATCAGGTAGGCGTACGACAACCCGTGAAACCCGTAGCGCTGAATGCCCTCCGCCTCGAAGCGGCGCGGAATCGGCAGGAGCGTGGCGAGCCGCGGCATGGTGCGATGAAACGCGGTGTCGAAACACGCCACTTGGGGGAGCCGGGGATGCCGCCGCGCAACCGCCTCGATCAGGCTGATTTCGCTCGGCAGGTGATCGGGAGCATAGGGCGTGTTCCGGCGCAGTTCCGCCAGCAGGGCCGGCGTGATCAATTCTGGCTGCTCGTGCCGCATGCCGTGCACGACACGGTGTCCGACGGCCGTCATCGACGCGAACAGCGGATGGGCCTCCAGCCAGTCCAGCACGGCGGCCACGGCCACGTCGCGGTCGGCAGTGTCGAGGGCACGCGTGACCTGCGGTGCTCCTGCCGGGTCGCTGACGATCAACGTCGCGTCGCGCGTACCAAGGCGATCGATCTTGCCGTCGACACGGCGCCGGAGCGCATCGCCGGTTTCATACCCCGCGAATCGGATGCTCGACGAGCCGCCATTCAACGTCAGGATGCAGGCGCCGGATACCTCGGTCTTGTTCTTCGTACCCACCTAGATCCTTCGCTGTTCGCAGGCATGATTTCTCCTCTAAAGAGGTCAACTCAGGAGGTATGCGAAATCGCCGCCAGGCGGTGCGGCCCTTCAGCAGGCGGCCCTTCAGCTCAAGAGACGACACTCTGGAGAGAGTCGTGAATCGTCACGTCGCTCATGCCGCTGTAGTCGATGAATCCGCGTTTCCGAAATCTATTCATGAAGACGTTGATACGCGAACGCGTCGTACCGACCATTTTGGCAAGGGTTTCCTGAGACACGCCGGCAATCGCGCCGTGAGACGGCCCGCGCGCACCGTGTCGCGCCAGCAGTAAGAGGGTTCGCGCCAACCGCTGCTCACTGGAGTTGAACAGCTGATCGACGAGATCGGCCTCGAGGCGTTCATTCCTCATCAGGAGATGTCTCAGCAATCGATCCGCGAATGAAGGTTCCGTGCGGAGGTGACGTTCCATGTCCTGCCGGGCGACGATCAGAATCGCGCAGGGCTCCATCGCCGTGTCCGTCGCTGTTCGCCTCGACTGGCCCGCGAGACAGCCCTCGCTGGCGAACTGGCCGGACTCGAGCACCCCGATCACGCCTTCTTGCCCAGTGGGCGATAGCACCGACAACCGCACGGCGCCTCGCTCGACAAACATCACGGTCACGGCCGGTTCGCCTTGGGACGCAATGACCGCGCGTGCGTCGTACTCGACCCTGCGTGCTCTGACGCGCGGCCAATCGAACGTGATCGCCGCCGGTGTGAGCCTTGGTGCGGGCGTCGACAGGCCCATCGCGCCGCTGCGCTGCGAAGGATCAGCGAGGTGAGAGCGGTTCCCGGAGAGC
>JBBQII010000758.1:0-2111 GCA_038324795.1 Gemmatales bacterium | reverse complement strand
TTCAGTGAGGCAACTGATTCGCCGTCGGGATGGGACCTGTCATGGCACGCACCGGAAAACCACGCGAACCGGAAACGTCGGAACCAGCCATTCTTTCGCTGGCCGACCTCGCCAAACAGTCGCAGATCGACTTCGAACTCGACTTCTTCGGCCAAATTCTCGACCGGCACCCGCTGTTCTTCGAAGCATTGCGTGTTCACTCTAGCAACCTGGTCGCCCGGCGCCGCTATCAGGAAAGCCTGCAGGTTGAACGGCGGATCATTCAACTTCGTCCCAAAGACGCACTGGCTCATTACAACCTCGCCTGCAGTTATGCCGTGCTGACGCAGCCGGATCTGGCCCTCAGCACGCTGCGCAAGGCACTTGAGTACGGTTACCGCGATTTCAGATACATCCGCCAGGATCGTGATCTGGACCCGTTGCGGAAGGACCCGCGGTTCAAGAAGCTGCTTCGCGAATTCGAACAGGTCTGACCCGCCTACTCTCCGGGGCATCCATGCCGACGACCGATATGCCGCAAGCCGGGCGGGGCACACTTTTTGCCAACCCTGATGCCGACGTCGCCCGCGCCCACTTCGCGACCAGGCCCCGCGCCCTGTCCGACAAGCGCATGACCGTCCGCGATGCCGTGGCGTCGCTTGTGCGCGATGGTGACTACCTCTGCATCGGCGGCTTCGGTACCAACCGGATCCCCACCGCGATCATTCATGAAATCCTGCGGCAGAAGAAGCAGAGCCTCGCGTTCGCCGGCCACACCGCCACACACGACTTCCAGTTGCTGTGTGCCGGCAACCTGACCGGCCGCGGGCAGACGCTGTCGCGCGTCGATATCGCCTACATCGTCGGACTGGAAGCTCGGGGCCTGTCGCCGCACGCCCGACGCGTGATGGAGTCGGGTACCGTCGAAGCGACCGAATGGACCAACTACGCGCTGGCCGTGCGACTGCAGGCGGCCGCCATGGGCGTGCCGTTCCTGCCGGCACGCAGCATGCTCGGCACCGATACGCTGACCCGCTCCGCGGCGAAGGTGATTGCCTGCCCGTTTACCGGTACTCCGCTGACTGCCCTGCCCGCCCTTTATCCCGACGTGGCCGCGATTCATGTGCACGAAGCGGACATCCACGGCAACGCCTGGCTGCGCGGCACCACGGTCGCCGATTTGGAACTGGCCCGCGCCTCGCGCAAGCTCATTGTCACGTGTGAACGTTTGGTCCCTGCCGAAACATTCCGGCACGACCCGTCGCGAACGATGATCCCGTTCTTCTGCGTCGATGCCGTTTGCGAAGTGCCCTACGGCAGCTACCCGGGCAACATGCCGGGCGAGTATTTCTCGGACGAGCAGCACCTGCGGCACTGGCTGGATGTGGAACGCGACCGCGATGCTCACCTGCGGTTTCTGGATGAAATGATCTTCAACCAACCCGACTTCAATGGCTACCTGCAACGCTGCGGCGGACTGCCAAGACTGCGGCAACTGCACGAACAGGAACTGCTGCTGGCTCCGACGGGGCATGAGTAACGCGATGGACGAACCACTGGTCGCCACTGCCGGGCTGACGAAAAGTTATGGCCCGCTGACGGTGCTGCGCGATCTGCACCTGACGATTCCGCGCGGCCAGCGCGTCGCTTTGCTGGGCCGCTCGGGCTCGGGAAAATCGACACTCTTGAACCTGCTCGGCGGGTTGGATGTGCCGTCGGCCGGGTCGATCGTCGTGAATGGCCGGGACCTCGGCAGAATGACGCCGAACCAGCGGGCCGACTATCGACTGACCACGGTCGGCATGATCTTTCAGTCGTTCAACCTGGTTGCTTCACGCACGGCGATCGAAAACATCGAGATGCCGCTGGTGCTCGCCGGGATGGCGCGCAGCGAGCGCCGCAAGCAGGCACTGGCGTCATTGGACAGCATGGGACTGAGCGAACGGGCCGGGCATCTGCCGGCCGAATTGTCGGGCGGGGAACGCCAGCGCGTGGCCATCGCCCGCGCCCTGCTGAACCGCCCGCCGCTGTTGCTGGCCGACGAACCGACCGGCAACCTCGACAGCACAACCGGCGACGAAGTGGTGCGCCTGCTGCTGGAGTATCTCGAATCGGCCGGGGCGACATTGCTG
>JBBQII010000757.1:0-2114 GCA_038324795.1 Gemmatales bacterium | reverse complement strand
AAGTACCATCTCGAAGATCAGGTGCAGTACGTCGATTACTCCACGCGCGAACTGCAGGAGCAGTTGACGCCCGTGCAAGTGCTGCAGATCCTGCGTGAAGGCAACATCCGCTTCCGCAACAACAAGCGGCTGACGCGCGACTTGGGACGGCAGATGAGTGCGACCGCCGCCGGGCAGCATCCGCTGGCGGTGGTGCTGACCTGCGTCGACTCACGCACGCCGGCGGAGATCGTGTTCGACCTGGGGCTGGGCGATGTCTTTGTCGTCCGTGTGGCCGGGAATGTGACGAGCCGGAAGATCCTCGGCAGCCTGGAGTACGGTGTGGCAGTGGCCGGGGCGAAACTGATCCTGGTGATGGGCCACACACGCTGCGGGGCCGTTGGGGCGGCAGTGGACCTGATGTGTTCGCAGAAGAATGCGGAAGAAACGACGGGCTGTCAGCACTTGCAGCAGATCATTGAGGAGATTCAACAATCGGTCGATCAGAACATCTGCCGACAGGCCGACAAGTTGAGCGCTGAGGAGAAAGAGGCGTTCGTCAACGTGGTCGCCCGCAACAATGTTGAACGCTCGACCCAGAAGATCGTCGAAGGAAGCCGAACCATCCGCGAACTGGTCGAAGCGCACAAGATCGCCGTCGTAGGCGCCCTGTACGACATCACCTCGGGTCGGATCGACTTCCTTACCGGCCGGGCCGACTCGCACATGGCCTGGGACGACAGCATGGCGCAGCGGCATTGAATCGGACAAGATGAATTGGGTGATGTAGCGGAAGTCGGCGGACTTCCGCTACAGTGAAATAGTCGAAGTGCCGGAAGTCCCCTTACAATTCCTTCATGAAGCTGTTTGTCACCTGTGCCCGCGGCCTGGAACCGACGACCGGGGAAGAACTGCGCGCGATCGGCGCGGGCGATATCGTTCCCGGTCGCGGCGGGGTCGCCTGCACCGGCGATCGCGCGATCCTCTACAAGGCGAACCTGTGGATGCGGACCGCCGTGCGCGTGCTGCAGCCGATTCTTGAAGCCGCAGTCCGCAACCCGGATGAACTCTACCAGGCGGTGCAGACGCTCGACTGGCAGCAATACCTGACCCCCGAACAGACTCTGGCCGTCGACTGCAACGTGCGCGATTCGGGCATCACCCATTCGCTGTACGCCGCGCTGCGAACGAAAGACGCCATCTGCGACCAGTTCATCGCCCGCTGCGGACGTCGGCCTTCGGTCGATACGGAACGGCCGATGGTCGGTCTGAATCTGCACATTTTCCGCGATCAGGCCGTGCTGAGTCTCGACTCATCGGGCGACTCGCTGCACAAGCGCGGCTACCGGCCGATCCTCACCAAGGCACCGCTGAACGAAGCGCTCGCGGCCGGGTTGATCCTCAAGAGCGGCTGGGATCCGGCCACGGCGTTCGTCGACCCGATGTGCGGTTCCGGTACGCTGCCGATCGAAGCGGCTTGGATGGCATTGCGACGCCCGCCGGGGCTGACGCGCAAGCACTTCGGCTTCATGGGCTGGATTGACTACGACGTTGGCCTGTGGGCCACCATCCGCGATGACGCAAGGCGGGGCGTGCTCAAGAAGCTGCCCGCGCCCATTCTCGGCTTCGACATCCGCACCGATGCCGTCGAATGGTCGAAGACGAACGCCAAGGCCGCGGGCATCGGCCACTTGCTGAAGTTTGAACGCAAGGACGTCCGCGACCTGCGGTTGCCCGATGGCCCACCGGGAACGATCCTCTGCAACCCCCCGTACGGCGAGCGGCTGGGCGAAGAGGAGGAACTGCACCCGCTTTACGAAGCGATCGGCGAAGTATTCAAGGAACGTGGCAGCGGCTGGAACTGCGGCGTGTTCACAGGCAACATGCCACTGGCCCGTTCGATCACGCTGCGTTCGCGCGAGTCGATTCCGTTTTCGAACGGGAAGATCG
Organism: Gemmatales bacterium; assembly: GCA_038324795.1. Taxonomy (GTDB): domain Bacteria; phylum Planctomycetota; class Planctomycetia; order Gemmatales; family Gemmataceae; genus JAIOQJ01. Next base: position 185 of record JBBQII010000757.1, on the reverse strand, counting down.
AGTGCTGGTTGCTGAAGTATCGCCCGAAGTGACCGGGACAACCTTCATGAATCGGCCCATGATGAAGTGCCGTAACGCCCGGTACGGCCGACGCAGCAGCAGGCCGTGCAGGTAGAGTGCCAACCCTTTCTTCTTCGCCTTCTTCAACTGTTCCTCGCTGAAGTCCTGCCGTCGGCCGCGGCGGT
>JBBQII010000756.1:0-2121 GCA_038324795.1 Gemmatales bacterium | reverse complement strand
CGAAGAGTGCCAGCAACGCGGCATGACGTTCGCGGCGCCGCTGAAGGTGACGCTGCGCCTGATCGTGTTCGAGGTCGACCTTGAGACCGGCGCCAAGTCGGTCAAGGACATCAAGGAGCAGGACGTCTACATGGGCGACATGCCCCTGATGACGAAGCACGGCACCTTTGTCGTCAACGGCACCGAGCGCGTGATCGTCAGCCAGATGCACCGTTCGCCGGGCGTCTTCTTCGACCACGACAAGGGCAAGACCCATTCGTCGGGCAAGCTGCTGTATGCCGCGCGGGTGATCCCGTATCGCGGTTCGTGGCTGGATTTCGAATTCGACGCCAAGGACATCATCCACGTCCGCATCGATCGCCGCCGCAAGCTGCCGGCGACGACGCTGCTCTATGCGCTGGGCATGGATCAGGAAGAGATCCTGAACTATTTCTACGAGCGCGTGACGTTCAAGCACACCAAGCTGGGCTGGTCGCTGCCGCTCGATGCGGAACGCGCCCGCGGCTGGAAGCCGACCGTCGACCTGCTGAACGCCAAGACCGGTGAAGTGGCGGTCGAGGCCGGCACCAAGCTGACGCCGCGCACCGTACGCAAGCTTATTTCGGACGGCATCAAGACCGTGATCGTGCCGCCGGACGAGATGGCCGGCCGCTATCTGGCGATGGACCTCGTGAACCCCTCGACCGGCGAGATCTACGCCGAGGCGGGCGATGAGCTGTCGCCCGACACGATCGCGGCGCTGGAAGAAGAAGGCTTCGACGAACTGCCCGTCATCGACGTCGACGGCCAGACGATCGGCGCCTATCTGCGCAACACGCTGATGGTCGACAAGGTCCAGAACCGCGAGCAGGCGCTGATCGAAATCTACCGCGTGATGCGCCCCGGCGAGCCGCCGACGCTGGAGACGGCCGAGTCGATGTTCTCGGGCCTGTTCTTCGACGGCGAGCGCTATGACCTCTCCTCGGTCGGCCGCGTGAAGATGAACATGCGCCTGAACCTGGATGCGCCCGATACCACGCGCGTGCTGCGCAAGGCCGACATCCTGGCCGTCGTGAAGACGCTGGCCGAGCTGCGCGACCAGCGCGGCGAGATCGACGACATCGACAACCTCGGCAACCGCCGCGTGCGGTCGGTCGGCGAGCTGATGGAGAACCAGTACCGCATCGGCCTGCTGCGCATGGAGCGGGCGATCAAGGAGCGCATGTCGTCGGTCGAGATCGACAACGTCATGCCGCACGACCTGATCAACGCCAAGCCGGCGGCCGGCGCGGTGCGTGAATTCTTCGGCTCCTCGCAGCTGTCGCAGTTCATGGACCAGACCAATCCGCTGTCGGAAGTCACCCACAAGCGCCGCATGTCGGCGCTGGGGCCGGGCGGCCTGACGCGCGAGCGGGCGGGCTTTGAAGTCCGCGACGTTCACCCGACCCACTATGGCCGCATCTGCCCGATCGAGACGCCGGAAGGTCCCAACATCGGCCTGATCAACTCGCTGGCGACGTTCGCGCGCGTGAACAAATACGGCTTCATCGAGAGCCCGTATCGCCGCGTGAAGGACCGCAAGATGACCGACGAGGTCGTCTACCTGTCCGCCATGGAGGAGAACAAGTACACGATCGCGCAGGCCAATGCCGGCGTGGACCCCAAGGGCCGCTTCGTGGACGAGCTGGTCTCGTGCCGCAAGGGCGGCGACTTCATCATGACGTCGGCCGACAATGTCGACTTCATCGACGTCAGCCCCAAGCAGCTGGTTTCCGTCGCCGCGGCGCTGATCCCGTTCATCGAGAACGACGACGCGAACCGCGCGCTGATGGGTGCCAACATGCAGCGCCAGGCCGTGCCGCTGATCAAGTCGGAAGCGCCGCTGGTCGGCACCGGCATGGAAGCCGTTGTGGCCCGCGACTCGGGCGCGGCGATCGCCGCGCGCCGCACCGGCAACGTTGAGCAGGTCGATGCGACCCGCATCGTGATCCGCGCCACCGAGGAAACCGATCACTCCAAGCCGGGCGTCGACATCTACCGCCTGCAGAAGTTCCAGCGCTCCAATCAGTCGACCTGCATCACGCAGCGCCCGCTGGTGAAGGTCGGCGACCAGTTGCAGGTCGGCGACATCATCGCCGACGG
>JBBQII010000755.1:0-2131 GCA_038324795.1 Gemmatales bacterium | reverse complement strand
GATCAGCAATCGACATGTCAGCAGAAGTCGCCGCGCTGTACCCATCGATCAAAGCAGGATAACCACGAAAAACACGAAATACACCAAGATCAGCAGGGATCCCTCTGGTGTGTTTCGTGATTTTCGTGGTTAATACTTCTTCGCCCTGAAGTGAAGAGATTCGTTCTGCCCGCGCCCGAAACCAGCGCTCGCCGACGCAGCCGATGAACAGTGCGGCGGCCGGGTAGGCCGGCAGCAGGTAGTCGGCCCGTTTGAACTGCGCCAGCGACAGCAGGCCGAGCATTGCTCCGAGCCAGACCAGTCCCAGAGAAGCCGCCGGGTCATCGCGGTACACCGGTCGGCGGGCGAACAGGTAAAGGCACGACACCAGCACCGGCGTCCATGGCAGCAGATCGATCGACAGACGCGGAATGTAGTACCACCACGGGTAGGTCGCCAGGGCCGGGGCATCGCCCAGCGCGCGGTCGATGTTGTGGTAGCCGATGAAGACGCGGAAGAACTCGCCGCCCGTCGCATGGTTCACCCAGAGGTATGCCGGTGCCGCGGTCGCGACCCCGATCAGGCCTGCGATGAACCCGCTCGCGACCTGCCCCCGCCGGCAGTGGATCACCGACTGGGTGGTCAGCACGCACATCGGCAGCGCCAGCGCGATCGGCCCCTTCAACAGGATGCCCGCACCCAGCAACAGGCCGGCACCGAGCGTACGGCCCTTCCCGTATTGTTGCAGCAGCAACAGCGCCCCGGTGGTGACGGCGGTCAGCGACATATCGATTCGGCCGATGCGTGCGGAGGACGTGAAATGAACGGCAGTCGTCAGCGCCAGACCGGCCAGTAATCCGGCACGCGGTCTGCCCTGTTGAACGAGATAGCCCCAGATCATCAACACGGTAGCGAGTGCGGCAACTGCTGAAGGAAGGCGGACGGCCCGGCGATCAACCCGCCCGCGCAGTTCGCCGATGCCGGCCACCAGCCAGTAGAAGCCGGGCGGTTTCTGCAGTTCCACCTGTCCGTCGAACAGGGTCGGCAATTGCCAATCGCCGTCGTCGAGCATGCGCTGGGCATTCTGCGCCGCCCGCGCCTCATGGCTGGTCCACAGGTCAGTACCGTCGAGTTGATGGAAAACGAGCAGCGCGTTCAGCGCGATCAACAGCAGCAGTGATCGACGCGGTGACAACGCAAGTCTCCAAGGATGGCGACGCCGCAAGCGGCGGGAATCACGCCGCCTTGCGAAGCGGCGTGACCGCTTCCTGCAGGCTGCGGTACAGCGTCGAATCGTCCAGCAGTTCGGAGTGAGTGCCGATGGCTTCGATGCGCCCGGCATTGAGCACGATGATCCGGTCCGCCAGTTCCAGCGTGTGCATCTTGTGCGTGATCATGAAAACGGTGCGTTCCTTCTTGAACTCACGCATCGCCTGGTTGATCAGGCTTTCGGAGAGCGGGTCGACGGCGCTCGTGAACTCGTCGAGGATCAGCACGCTCGGGTTTCGCAGGATCGCGCGGGCCAGCGCGATGCGCTGGCGCTCGCCGCCGGACAGTTCCCGGCCGACCTCGCCCAGCATCGTGTCGTAGCCGTTCGGGAACGTCACGATGAAGTCATGGGCAAAGGCTCGCTTGGCCGCGAGTTCGATTTCTTCCCGGCTGGCGGCGCGATTGCCGTACGAGATGTTGTTCAAGATCGTGTCTTCGAAGATGATCGAATCCTGCGTGACGATGCCGAACTGTTTGCGCAGCGTCCGCAGATGGGCCTGCCCGATGTTGACGCCGTCATAGAAGATCGAGCCGTGATCGGGGTCGAAGAAGCGCGGCAGCAGGTTCAAGAGCGTCGTTTTGCCGCAGCCGTTGGGGCCGACGATGGCGATCGTTTCGTTGGCCGCCACCTTGAACGAGATGTTTTCAAGGATCGGCACGCCCTTCTGGTACGAGAAGCAGATGTTCTTGAACTCGAGTTCCTTGCCAAGGCGCTTCAAACGCGGTCCGGTGGCGTTGGCCTGCACCTGGGGAGTCTTGTCCATAAAGTCGAAGACGCGGTCGGATGCTGCCGCCGATGACTGCAGCTTCGTGTAGACGCTCGACAGCTTGCGGACCGGGTCCGCCATGCCGCCCAGCAGTGCGTAGAGTTGGATCAGCGTCT
>JBBQII010000754.1:0-2132 GCA_038324795.1 Gemmatales bacterium | reverse complement strand
CTTCCTGCCGCCGCTCCTGTACAGCGCGGCATGGATGACTTCATGGCCCGACTTCCGCGCGAACATCAGGCCGATCGGTATGCTCGCCATCGGGTTGGTTCTGGCGACGACGATCAGTGTCGCAGTCGTCGTTCACACCATCGCACCCGAGATTCCCTGGGCGGTCTGCTTCGTACTGGGCGCGCTTGTCTCTCCGCCTGATGCGGTTGCAGCAACCGCCGTCACGAAGGGGCTCAGCATGCCTCGGCGTGTCGTCGCCATTCTCGAAGGCGAAAGCCTTGTGAATGATGCCACCGGCCTTGTCGCGTACCGGATCGCGGTGACAGCCGTCGTCGTCGGCTCTTTCTCACTGGCGGAATCAGTGGGGGAGTTCTTCTTCGTCGCCATCGGCGGCGTGCTGGTGGGGCTTGCGATCGGTTACGTCATGTCGAGAATTCATCGGCTGCTGGACGATGCCACCATTGAGACCGCGATGACGCTTCTGACGCCTTACCTGGCCTATCTGCCAGCCGAAGCACTGCACGTTTCGGGCGTGCTTTCGACCGTGACAGCGGGGATCTTCTTGAGTCGCCGTTCGCTGGTTCTGTTCTCCTCCGCCATGCGTCTCAACGCCAACGCCGTCTGGGATGTGCTGGTTTTTCTGCTCAACGGTGTCACATTCGTGCTGATCGGGTTGCAGTTGCCCACCGTGGCGAAAGGTGCCTTCTCGGTCAACTCACTGTCGCATTTCGAAATCGCCGCTGTCACGTGTGCGGTGGTAGTAATCGTTCGGCTCGTCTGGGTCTATCCGGCGGCATTGCTGCCGCGAATGTTCAGTGCCCGCCTGCGTGCTCGCGACCCGATGCCCGCACTCGGCATGCTGACCGTCATCGGCTGGGCCGGCATGCGCGGGGTCGTCTCGCTTGCCGCTGCGCTCGCCATGCCGTTGACCACTGCCGACAATCAGCCGTTTCCATTCCGCGATCTGGTGATTTTCATCACATTCTGCGTCATCCTGTTCACGCTGGTTGTGCAATCGCTGACCCTGCCATTGCTGATTCGTGCGATGGGGGTTTCAAAATCCGACAAATCAACCGATGTCGAAGAGGCCGAAGCCCGGCTCGAGATTCTGATGGCTGCATTCGACTTCATCGATCACGCGGCGGCTGCCGGCGAAACGGATGTGAAAGGCCTGGATCATCTGCGCGTCCAGTTCGAACGTGATCGCCTGCAGATCCAGGCGGTTCTGGCGACGGCCCAGTCGACACTCGTCCGCAGGGCCAGCGTCTGCAAACGGTTGTATCAGGGAGCACTCTCCGCGCAACAGCATCGGCTGCGCAAGATGTGGCGGCATGCAGAGTACGAGTTGGCACTGCTGCATCAACTGCAGCGCGACCTCGACCTTGAGGAAGCCCGCCTTCACCTGCACCCGGATCCGCAATCGCGCATCATGCTGGGCGGTGAATGAGCGATGTTCCCGGGCGATGGCGACTGAAAACCATCAGCACCATCATCGCAATTCCAAGCAGCGCCGCCTGCACGCTGACGATACGTGTCACGCCCCATTGGTCCGCCGCGGGGCCGAACATCAGGTTGCCGATCGGTGCCCCGCCGCTGAGCATCATCGCCCAGAAACCCATCACTTTCCCGCGATGCTCATCGCTGATGCCCAGTTGTACCAGCGCTTGCCCGGTCGCGAAGAACAGAATCATTCCGTAACCGTACAGGCCGCACCACAGGCAGGCGACCAGCAGGTCGCGCGCCTGCGACAATCCCGTCAGTCCCGCGCAGACGATCGCCAGGCCGCCGATCAGCATGGTGCGCTGCCGGGTCTCTCTGCCGAACGTCGCCGCGGTCAGCGCGGCCAGCAGTGCCCCGATGCCGACGGAACTCAGCAGACTGCCGTAGCCGCGTTCGTCAAGATGCAGCACGTCACGCGCGAAAGCAGGCAGCAGCGACAGAAGCGGCCAACCGGCAATGGCAGTCGCCCCAGCCAGCAGAATGAGCAGAAAGATCCGGCGTTCCTGTTTCAGGACGGCAATCGTACTGACGGCAACCGCATCGGGATGGCGCGGCGGTCGTTCGCGGAAGCCGTGCATCATCGACAAGGCGATCAGCACCGCGATGTAACTGCCGGCATTGATCAGGAAGCA
>JBBQII010000753.1:0-2144 GCA_038324795.1 Gemmatales bacterium | reverse complement strand
AGCCGCCGCACTCGTTGTTTTCACCCTTCAGGCCGAAGCTGTCGAGCATCTGCAGTTCGTAGCGATCCTGAATATAGAGGCCACTGTTGGCACGGCCCTGGCCGGTAGAGTTCGGCATCCACGGCAACCGAAATTCGAGATGCAGTTGGAAGTCCTTGTGGCCGGACTTGGTGACGATGTTCTTGCCGGGCGTGCATGACAGGAACTTCCCGTCCGACAGTTCCGCGATCTGGCCATTCTGCCACTTCTCGACATCTTCCGGCTTATCGAACAGGATCGTCGCATTGGCAGGGGCCTTCGCGCCCAGCGTCGGGCTGGCGCGCTCGACGCGCTTCAATGTGGCGTCGATCTTCGTCCCATCCTTGATCTTCATCGCTCCGTCGGCGATTTCGCCGGAGATCTCCTTGCCGTTGATCGCGATCTTGCCGTCGGCTCGCTGGCCGGTGGCCTGCATCTGCGTTTTGCCGTCCCAACCCGCGCCCGGCAACCCGCCGGGCAGAAAGCGAATGTCGAACTTTCCGTTGCCTCGGGCGATCACCTGAGCGGCAAACTTGGTCGGCCCGGCATTCAGCACGATCTCGCCCAGGTATTCCCCCTGCACGGCCAGATCGACGTCCTTGGCCGCCTCCGCCGGATCACGCAAGGCAATCTTCGGCGGCTTGGGGTCCTTCTTTTCCTGAGCGCCGACAAGCGCGGATGTGAGCAGCAAGACGGTGAATGTAAGTCGCATGGATGCAATCCTCGGAGAGTAAAGGAGGGTGTTGATGGATCAATGTAGCAAGGTCGCAGTGTAACGTGCATCCCATGGCGTTGCACGCGAAACGATGGGAAAGCGCTGCCGCGCCGTGCTTCGCCCCGTACGCCTACTGCATGTTGCTTCCCGCCGCACGACCCACGATCCCGCACCTGTTCACCGACATGCCGACGCATCGCGTCGTGGCATTGCTGGCGCTGTATGTGGTTGCCTTCCTGATGTCGGTGGGGTTGTTCCTCATTCCGGTGTACCAGGTGGTGCTGTATCTGGGCGGGCACGACGTCTGGGGAGTCGCGAAAAACTTCGGGATCGTCCTGCCGCTGTTCCTCGCAACGGTGTCGACCGGCTACGGGCTGCGCTGGATCTTTCTGATGGTGATGATCGCACAGAACTACTGGCGCGAGTACCGCTCGCCGATTCCGGTTCCGGATGAGTGGCCGTTCGTTTCGATCTTCCTGCCCGCGTACAACGAAGGCGATCAGATCGAAGGGGCCCTCGAAGCGTTCGCACTGATGGACTATCCACGTTTCGAAGTCATCGTTCTCGATGACGGGTCGAAGGACGACACTTACGCGAAGGCGAAGCGATTCGAAGGCGAGTACACCTGGGGCAGCGTCCGCGTGCTGACCAAGCCGAACGGCGGCAAATGGTCGGCCTTGAACCTGGGCTATCAGGTTTCCACCGCGGAGATCATTCTCACGGCGGATGCGGATGGCCGAATCGATCCCGATGCGTTGAAGCGGATGGTGGCAAGGCTGCTGAACAATCCGAAGACCGTGGCCGTGTCCGGCTACACTCGCGTGATGAATCGGCCCAACCTGCTGACCAACTGCCAGACGCTCGAATTCGTGATGTGGTCGGGTGCGCTGCGCATCCCGCAGAGCTTGACCGGCAACGTGCTGTGCCTGCCGGGGCCGTTGTCGCTTTTCCGCCGGGACGCACTGGCGGAGGTGCATCGCCGATTCGGCACAATCAACGCCGCGGAAATGAAGCCCGGTGAGTACGACGGGCCATTTGAAGGCAGCACCTTCGCGGAAGATTTCGACGTGACGATTGCCCTGCTGCAACTGGGCGGCCGGATCGAGTATGATCCGTTGGCCGGCTGCGATACAGACGCGCCGGAAGATGTCTTCACATTGATGAACCAGCGCTACCGCTGGGCTCGCGGCTCGATGCAGGTGATCGTCAAGTACTTCCACCGGATGCGCGAGTTCGGCCTGAAGGGGCACTTCAAGCTCTTCTCCTGGCTGATGTCGAGCTACATCTACGACATGGCCCTGTACGCGTTCGGCGTCGCCGCCCAGGCGACCGTCTTCGTCATGGCGCTGACTGGCACACCGGGAGCGCTGGCCATGCTCACGGCCTTTCTGCTGTACCAGTTCGTCTTCCG
>JBBQII010000752.1:0-2152 GCA_038324795.1 Gemmatales bacterium | reverse complement strand
GGGGCCGTGCGTGCAGGTGTAGCACAGGCTGACGAACGGCGGCGTAACCGGGTCGGTGCTGCCCTGCAGTTTCGAGACGACCGAGCCCAACTGCGGCCACATGCCGGGTGCGTTCGGCTTGTCCGGCTTGCGGCCGTTGAAGACCTGCACCGCGGTATGGCCCGCCTGATTGCCGACCAGTGAACGGATGATCGTGAACTTGTCCATATTGCGGGCGAGCAGGGGCAGCGCCTCGCAGATCTGGATGCCAGTGACGTTGGTGGCGATCGGTCGCCACGGGCCGGCGATTTCCTTCGGCGCATCAGGCTTCAGGTCGAACATATCCTGATGCGGCGGCCCGCCGACCAGGTAGATCATGATGATCGACTTATTCGAGGTAGCCGCTTGCGGCGTCGCCTCGGCCCTGAGGAGTCCGGGCAGCGTCAGCCCGCCCAGCGCCAGAGACCCGATCTGCAGAAAGCTGCGCCGCGGCAAACGATGTTCACCGGCATTGTTCGACATGGAATTGCTCCATGAAAAGAGGCGGGAAGAGAGAAGCGAAGGCGGGGAGCGATCAAAGCAAAGGCAATTGGAACCACGAATCTGTCGAATAGTACGAATAAGAAAGAAAGCTCATCGCCTCATGTCTTTATTCGTGTTATTCGACAGATTCGTGGTTCACTTATCTACTTACGAGAACAGTTCGTCGATCGGCTTGCCGTCGTCGACGAGCTTCATCGGTCGTTGCAGCGGGGTCATCACTTCCTTGTTGTGGTTGATGCCCAGAGCATGGCAGATCGAGGCGTGCAGGTGGCTGACCTTCACGGGACGGTCTATCGGCAGCATGGCGTCCGCGTCAGAGGTGCCGATCGCCTGGCCGCCCTTAATGCCGCCGCCGGCGAACATGCACGAGAAGACGCCCGGGTGATGGTCGCGGCCGGCCTGCGGGTTGATCTTCGGCGTGCGGCCGAACTCGCTGAGCATGACGATCATCGTCTTCTTCAGCATGCCGGTTTCAGCCAGGTCTTCGATCAGCGCGGCCAGCGCGGGATCCATGATCTCGCCGTGGTTGCGCATGGCCGGGAAGGCGTTCGAGTGAACGTCGAAGCCGCCGCGGTTGACCTGCACGAAGCGGACGCCCTTCTCGACCAGCCGGCGTGACAGCAGTGCGGCCCGGCCGAACTCGCTGTCGCCGTAGCGTTCGAGGACTTCCGGCTTCTCCTTGCGGACTTCAAAGGCTTCGAGAGCGGGGCTGCGCATCAGCTTGACGGCATCGCCCAGCGCGGTCTGCGCGCTGCTGGCCTCGGTGGCTGGCAGGGTGTCGGCCTGCTTTTCGTTCATCTTCTTGAGGATGTCGAGCCGCTTGTTGCCGCGGACATCGCCGATCTGGCTCGGGAAAGCCACGTACGGGTCCTTCTCGCCGGGGCGGCCGACGAAGTACGCTTCGCACTTCTGGCCCAGGTACCCGGCCTTCGGTGCCATGCCGGAGATGCTGATGTAAGCCGGCAGATCGCCCAGCGTCTGCCGTTCGTGGGCGATGACCGAACCGACGCCCGGATGCTGCAGGTTGCTGCTCTGGCCGTAGCTGGTCTGAAGCTGGTAGGTAGCACGGCCGTGGTCGCCATTGATGCCGGCGATCGAGCGGACGAGCGCGATATGCTTCATCTGCTTGGCGACAAGCGGGAAGATCTCGGAGATCTGGATGCCTTCAACCGACGTCTTGATCGGTTCGAGATCGCCCTGCACCTCACGGCCCGGCTTCGGATCCCATGTGTCGATGTGGCTCATGCCGCCGCCATTCCAGAACAGAATGACATGTTCCGCCTTGGCGGTTCCGTCAGTCGCGGCATGGGCGACCAGGCTGCGGATATTCATGCCGAGGAACAGGCCCGCGGCCGCGCCGCCGAACTGTCGACGGCTCTGGCGGTAGCCGGAGCAGGCTTTCGAAAACGTGTTCATGTGTCAGATCCTTTCAAGGGGCGGGACAGAAGCCCGCCCGGGTGGGTAAGTTCGTTTACTGGATGAATCGGAATTCGTTACTGTTGAACAGAGCCCAACGCAGGTCGGCAATGCCGTCGAGCGTGGTGCCGGCCTCTTTGATGATCGTCCTGGAATCGGCTACTTCGGTCGCCGTCGGTTCGCGTGTCAGGGCTTCGCGATAGACGACGCGGAT
>JBBQII010000751.1:0-2154 GCA_038324795.1 Gemmatales bacterium | reverse complement strand
CTTCCGCGGCGGCGCCAACGGCAGTGGCGTGTTCAGCTTCGCCGCGAAGCCGAAGGGGGCAGGCTTTGAAGTCAGCAATCCGCAGAAGTTCGTCTGGAGCGTGCTCGCCACCGACTGCGATTTCGGGCCAGACAGCAACCTGTATATCAGCGACTGGACGGAAGGCTGGAACAAGCCCGGCAAGGGCCGGATCTACAAGGTCATTGATGCGGAAGCGCAGAAGAACGCGGCAGTCAGCGAAGCGCGCGATTTGTTGGCGAAACCGTTTAGCGATCGACCCATCGGGTCGCTCGTCGACTTACTGTCGCACCCCCATCAGCAGGTCCGCACTGAAGCGCAGTTCGCATTAGTGAAACTCGGCAAGATCGAACCGCTTGCCGACGTCGCCACGACAGGCAAGAACTCCCTGGGACGCCTTCACGCCATCTGGGGCATCTCGATGCTGGGTGACGTCGCCAACGGCGAGAAGGTGTTGATACCGCTGTTGAAGGACAGCGACAACGAAGTGCGCGCTCAGGCGGCCAAGGCGCTCGGCCAACGACGCACAGTTGATGCGAACAAGGCACTTTTGGCAGCGTTGACTGATCCTGAACCGCGTGTTGTCTTCATGGCCCTGCAAAGCCTGGCCAAGGAACGTGGCTATCTGCCTTCCATAGCGGACGACGAGAAGTACGTCGCCGCGATCGTGAAAGTCATCGAAACGAATGCGAACAAGGATCCTTACATCCGGTTCGCGGCCTCCCGCGCTTTGGCGCGGTCGCTGCACGACGCATTGCCGAACCACCCTGCCTATTCGGCCATCCCGGCCGTGCAATTAGCAGCGGTCGTCGCCATGCGGCAGAAGATAAATCCGACGGCCGACTACTGGCCCGGTACCACCGGTACGGCGGGAGAAGCGCTGCTGCGGTCCACCGACCCGGCCGTGCTCAGCGAGATCGCCCGACTGATTCACGATGTCAACATCCCCGCCGATCTGCCGAAGCTGGCAGCGCTTTCGGCGAACTCCAAACTGCCGCCCGCGGTGTTGTACCGCGCGTTGAATGCCCACTATCGCCTCGGCCTGCCGCAGAACGCGAAGGCTCTTGCCGCGTTCGCCGCATCGCCGGAAGCGCTGCCGACACTGCGTGTACTCGCGCTGCAGATGTTGGGCAACTGGGGCAAGCCGCCCCGCCGGGACTTCATCACCGGCATGACGCAGAGCATCGCCCCGCGTGACACATCAATCGCCGCTGATGGGTTGAAGCAGTACCTGGGCGGGATCTTCGCCGGCCCTGCCGCCGTGCAGAAGGAAGCGGCCGGGACCGCCGGCAAGCTGGGCATCACGGAAGTGGGGCCTTTCCTGTTCAGTCTGGTGAACGATGCGAAGGCCCTGCCGACAACGCGTGTCGAAGCGCTGAATGGGCTCGCGGCATTAAAGGACGCAAAGCTGAATGAAGCGGTAACGAAGTCAATCGCCGGCGACGACCCGCGCTTGCGCAACGCCGGCCGGGCGATCCTGCTGCGGACGAAGCCCGATGACGTAGTGAGCCAGTTGAAGGCCGTGCTTGCAGGCGACAACCTGGTCGAGAAGCAAGGGGCGATCGCCCTGCTCGCACAGATCAAGTCGCCGGAGGTCGATGCGTTGTTGTCCGGCCTGCTCGACAAAGCCGTTGCCAACTCGGCTCCGGCGGAAATGCATCTGGATATTCTCGATGCCGTCGGCAGTCGCGAGCCACTGAAAAGCTCATTGAAGAAGTACGACGACGCCCGTCCCAAGGGCGATGACCTCGCTCCGTGGCGGGAAACGCTCGTGGGCGGCGATGCGGCGCGCGGGCGCGATATCTTCATCAATAAGGCGGCCGTCTCGTGTCAGCGCTGTCATCGCCTCGATGGGGAAGGCGGCGACGTCGGCCCCGCGATCAACGGCATCGCCGGCAAACAGAAGCGCGACTACCTACTCGAAGCGATCGCCCTGCCGAACAAGCAGATCGCCAAAGGCTTCGAGTCGGTGCTGATCACCAATCTCGACGGCAAATCGTTCAACGGCGTACTCAAGTTCGAGGATGCGAAAGAGGTCCGACTGATCACACCGGAAGGGCAACTGATCACCGTTAAGAAGGAAGAGATCGACGAACGCCGTGCGACCAAGACCGCGATGCCCGAGGATGTGGTGCA
>JBBQII010000750.1:0-2156 GCA_038324795.1 Gemmatales bacterium | reverse complement strand
ACGAACCAGTTGCCGAAGCCGCCGATCATGGCGGGCATGACCATGAAGAAGATCATGATCAGCGCGTGGCCGGTGACGAACACGTTATACAGGTGCCCGTCAGCGAAATACTGCATGCCCGGTTCCTGCAGCTCCATGCGGATCATGACCGACAGGGCACCGCCGATGATCCCCGCGATGATCGCGAAGATCAGGTACATCGTGCCGATGTCCTTGTGATTGGTGGAGAACAGGAATCGGCCGATGCCACGCGGCGTATGCGCGTGATCGTCGTGGTGGTCGTGATGATCGTCGTGGAGATCGACGGCTTTGGCGGCGGCCATGATGCGAACCCTGATCGGTGCTTTGATCGTCTAACGCTTAACGAAGTGTCGGTGCGGCGGCGCTGGAGGCGACCGAAGTGGGCAAGGCGCCAGCCTGGCCGAACTCCTGTTGCGCGCTCGCGACCCAGGCCGTGTATTCCTCCGCGGTCACCACCTTCACGCCGATCGGCATGGCGGAATGGTTGACGCCGCACAGTTCCGAGCACTGGCCATAATAGGTTCCGGTCTGGCTGGCGCTGAACCACAATTCGTTCAGGCGGCCCGGTACCGCGTCGATCTTCTTGCCGAAGGCGGGCATCGCCCAGGCGTGGATCACGTCGGCCGCGGTGACGATGAGGCGAACCTTGGTGTTGACCGGCACGACGACGAAATTGTCGACCGCCAGCATGCGCGGCTGGTCGCCGCGGGTGTCGTCGTTCAACATCGTCGCGTCGAAAGTGAAGTTGCCGTTGTCGGGATATTCGTAGGTCCAGTACCACTGCTTGCCGATCGCCTTGATCGTAAGCGCGATATCGCTGGGGATACGCTCGTTGGCGTAGAGCAGCTTGAAGGACGGGATCGCGATCACCACCAGGATGACGACCGGCACGACGGTCCACACAACCTCGATCAGCGTGTTGTGCGTCGTCTTCGACGGCACCGGATTGGCGCGCTTGTTGAAGCGGATCATCACGATGATCAGCAGCGCGAGGACGAACAGAGTCACCGCGACGATGATGTAGAGCAGCATCTCGTGGAAGGATTGGATACCGACGGCGCTTTCGGTCACGGCCGGCTGGAAATCAATGCCCCAATTTTCCGGCGCGGCATGAGCGGCCGAACCGCCCAGGATCGAGCCTGCGATTAATCCGAGTCTCCCGAGAGAGGTGCGCATGAATGGACCCTAATGCCCCACTACCAAAATCGCCGGCGGCTTGGCGCCGATGGAAGATGCGAACCCCAGCCGCACCCCCCGTGCGCGCACCGTGTAACAAGGTGCGCAGAGGAATTCCAGCCATTCTCCCGCCTTATTCAAAGGCGCTTGCCGCAAGCGCCCGCCACGCCCACATTGGAGTGGCACAGCGCCCCCCAACTTGACGTAAGGACCGCCATGAGCGCGACCTCTGATCGCCTGTTTTTCGCCGAGGGCAACCTCGATCCCACGCGGGTCCAGCGGATCATCGACGACACGCTGACCGGTGCGGAAGACGGCGAATTGTTCCTGGAATACCGGGAATCCGAAGGTTTCTCGTATGACGACGGCCGGCTGAAGGCGGCGACGTTCGATTCCGCGCAGGGCTTCGGCCTGCGTTGCGTCGCGGGCGAAGCGACCGGTTATGCCCACGCGACCGAACTCAGCGAAGCGGCGATCGCGCGGGCGGCCGACGCCGCGGGCAGCGTGCGTGGGGGCCACAAGGGTAACGCTGCGGAAGGTCCGAAATCCACCAACCGCCGCCTCTATGATGATTCGAATCCGCTGACGGCCGTGGCGTTCGACGCCAAGACGACGCTGCTCGCCGAGATCGACGCCTATGCCCGCTCGCTCAATCCGTTGGTCAAGCAGGTCTCGTGCTCGCTCTACGGCGAGTGGCAGGTCGTCCACATCATGCGCGCGGGCGGCCAGCAGGTCGGCGACGTACGTCCGCTGGTGCGGCTGAACGTCAGCGTCGTGGTGGAAAAGGACGGGCGCCAGGAGACCGGCAGCTACGGCGCGGGCGGCCGCGAAGGCTATGCCGCCTTCATCGATCCCAAGGTGTGGAAGCACCATGTCGGCGAGGCACTGCGCCAGGCGCTCGTCAATCTGGATGCGCGGCCTGCCCCGGCCGGCGAGATGCAGGTCGTGCTGGGGCCGGG
>JBBQII010000749.1:0-2157 GCA_038324795.1 Gemmatales bacterium | reverse complement strand
CCAGCAGAACGACGCGAGATCGTTGGCCCCGCCGCTGCCGGGTAAGCGTACCTTGGGTTTCGCGTAGTCAGTCCCGATCATTGTTGAGTTGAGGTTGCCGTACGGGTCGATCTGTGCTCCGCTCAGGAAGGTGTAGTCCATCAGCCCTTTCTGGCAGAACTGCATCACCTCGGCCATGCTCGTCGTCATCAGGGCCTGGTGCATGGTGCGGGAATCGCCGACGCTGATGGGCATCGTCGGCAGTCGCGGTGCCACGCCGCCGGCCTCGAAGAAGATCACCAGATTCGGGGCATGCGTCAACTGGGCGAGCATCGCGGCCGCGCACGGTACGCCGGTCCCCACGGCCACGGTTTTGCCGTCTTCCAGCACGCGTGCGGCACAGACGATCATGAGTTCAACGGGAGAGTAGCGCATGACCATTCGGTTTCACTCGTAACGCAGCGCGATCACCGGTTCAACACGCGACGCCCGCCGGGCGGGCAACAGGGCAGCCAGCGTGGTCAACAGCATCGCAAACAACGGCACCGCAAGCAACAACTCGATCGGGTAACTAAACACGGATTCCGGCAACGGCGTGTGCCCCTGCTTGCGCATGATGCTCAAAGCGTACCCGTCGCCGGGGATCGACGCCAGCCACCCGAGCAGCACACCACTTAGTCCGCCGATCAGGCCGATGAGAGCACCTTCGGTCAGAAAGATCAGGAGTATGTGCCGGTCCTTTGCGCCCAGTGATTTCAGGATGCCGATCTCGCGCGTTCGTTCCAAAACGGTCGTGAACATGGTGTTCATGATCCCCAGCACCGCGACGATCAGGGCCACGAGCGCGATGAAATCCATCGTGAACCCGATCAGCACGGTGTTCTTGCGCATCTGCTGGATGAACACGCCCATCGAGAATTCGTTCAGGCCCATCTTGCGGATCGCCTGCACGGCCTCTTCGAGGTTGTCCTCGTGGTCGACTACGACACGTACGCCCGCGAAGCCGCTTTCGGCCCGGTGCGGTAGCCCCAGAAAGAACTCTCCGGCCACTTCGCGCGGGATGATTACGTCCGATTCACGTACGCCGCTGTCGATAAATCCCTGATCGGGTTTGTCCTCCTTCACCGGAGCGCGCAGCACGCCGACGATCGTAAAAGTCTCGCTGACACGCGAATCCTTCACTTCCTTCGCGCCGGGTTTCTTCCGTCGCAGGGCCTTGAGAAGGATCGCGCGTTCCTTTTCCGGAAGCGGTATTGTTTCCATGAATTCGGGGAACATCTTCCATGCCTTCTCGATCACTTCCGTTTCTTCGCGAGTCAGATTGCCGGCTTCGGCATCCATCAGATTCAACAGCGACATGGGCGTCCGCCGGGCGCTGGTCAGGTCGATCCGCAACGGACTGCCGAGGATCGCCTGGATGTCGGCATCATCGCGTATGCCCAGGCGGTAGAGGGCATATTCATGCACCAAGCACTCCTTCGCGTCGGCCGACGAGAACGATCGACCGAACTCGACGCGTGGCGCGAGGCGATTGAAGTCGTGCGGGATGCCGTAGACGCGAGCGTCGGTCTCTTTCTGCCGAGCGGGAAGCGACGCACGGCCGCTCTCGTCCAGGATGGGAATGATGTCGACGACGTGGGGCAACCGGCGCAGTTCGTCGATGCGTTCGGTCGTCAGCGGTTTGGGGGCTGCGGGCGCGTAGGTCCGTTTCCAGCGAATCGCACGGATCTTGCGGATGCGTTCCCGGCGGGCATCGCTCATCGAGCCGTCGACTTGCAGAACGTCATCGGGCACACCGTCGAAATTCTCTTCGACGCCGTCGTTCGACGGGAAGACCGAGATCTGCCGCAGGTTGTCTTCCTTGCGGAGTTGTTCGTCGATGACGTGGCGAACACCCAGACCGATCGAGATGCTGATCACCAGCGTAGCGGTGCCGATGGTGACCCCAAGCATGGTCAGCAGTGTGCGCAGTTTGTGCCTGCGGAGGGCGAACAGGCCGAACGAGATGAGGTCGCTTGAAAGCACGTCGAGGCCATTTCGTCGAAGTCAGGTGTTCAGAATCATCCCATCCTGCATGCGGACAATGCGGTTCGCGCAGCGTCGAGCCAGTTCCTCATCGTGCGTGACCAGCAGCAATGTCGCCCCGGCCGATTCGAGATACCCCAGCAGCAGGCGCAC
>JBBQII010000748.1:0-2158 GCA_038324795.1 Gemmatales bacterium | reverse complement strand
GAATCGATTGCGCCGGCGTTCACCGCTCGATCAATCGGGCGATTACTCGTTGCGCGATCCGCCGACCGATCTCGCCCTCGGTGGAAACGCCCGCGTCACGACACGCATCCGCCGCGAAGCTAACGGAAATGCCGTGCGTATTGCGTGTGGCGCAATAGTTGCAATCGCCCCGACGTCCCGTACCGAACCGATTCGTCTTCATGGAGAAGTGAATGGCACCGTCGTCATCAAAGCTTGAACCTGCCTGCCATCATCAACGGCGAGTCTCCGTGATTGCGGCATTGCTCGGTACTATCGCCCTTCCCATGGTGACGATGACGGACGGCGCGGCGGCACAGCAGTTTCCTTCGTCGGGGACGGCAGCGGCGGTCATCGTGTCGGGCGTCGCGAAGCAACCGCTGATGACGCAGGTCGATCACGTGTTGAAGGCGATGGCTTTTGTCGGACGACCTGTTTCGGAACCCGACAGGAATGCGATCCACGCGGCCAGCCTGTTGCCTGACGACCAGGCGACGGCAGCTATCCAACAGATCCTCGACCGGTATGCGCTGGTCAAAGTGACCGTGGACCCTTTGAGAAAAGTGACGGTCCAGCCGTTGCCGGGCGCGGGACAGTCGCTCATCAAGGATGGCTGGACGACATTCCTCGTGAAGGTGCACAACCAGGCCGGCGGCACCGAGATGCTGGATGTCGACAGCCCGCAGGCCGCGATGCCCTACGACTTCTCCCGCCTGCAGGTGGAGCGGTCCGTGTACGACGACCAGTTCACGGATGCCATGCTCGAGCACGTCTTCCAGACGGGCGTGACCTGGGGCACCTGGGGTGGTGGCTATCCGTACAAGCCGCCGCCCCAGCCGGAGCAGAAGGACGTCTGGCCGGCGCACGGCGATCTGTCGTTCGTTCCGGTCAAGCAGCGGTGGGCCGCCGTTAGTCTGTATCAGGCTCCGCCTCTGTCGAAGAACCTCTCGGGCATGGCGCTCGAGTACGTCATCCTGCAGGTCTACAGTCGTGACGCCGGTCTCCAGTCGATGAGCCTGTCGTTCAACATCGGAGCCCCGCTCGAGTCGAACGGGACGGGGGCGGTGCCCTACAGTCCCGGCCGGGCCGGATTCCGCGGCGAGACGCAGCTGAGCTTCAACGTGGTGAAGGGCACGCCACTGACGTTCAAGATCGCCGACGAGAACGGCAAGCCGACGGCCGCGAGATTCACGATCCGCGACAAGCTCGGGCGCGTCTATCCGCACCGCGCGAAGCGCTACGTCCCGGACATGTTCTTCCAGAACCAGATCTATCGCTACGACGGAGAGTCTGTCGATCTGCCGGCGGGCGAGTACACGATCGACGGTGGACGTGGCCCGCAGTACGAGAAGTTCTCGCGCAAGATCGTCGTCGCCGACAAGCCCCTCACCGAGAAATTCAACCTGAAGCGATGGATCGAGCCGCGCAAGCTCGGCTACGTGAGCTTCGACAAGCATGTTCACACTGCGGGTTGCCTCCACTACAACGATCCTGCCTACGGCATAGAACCGAAGGACATGGTGCGCTACGCGACCGGCGAAGACCTCGACATTGCCGACATCATGATCTGGGGCCCGAACTGGTATTACCAGAAGGCGAAATACTTCACGGGGCAGGTGGACCCCTCGTCCACGCCGAACAACGTGGTGACGCACAACCTGGAGGTGTCACAGTTCCCGAGTAGTGCAGGCGGCCACACATCTGGCCACGGGCTCAAGGATATCGACTACCCCGGCACGAAAAAGATGGAGGAGTGGCCCAGCTACACGCTGCCGGTGCTGAAGTGGATGCAGTCGCAGGGCGCGCTTTCCAGCTACACGCACGCCGGTTTCGGATTGGACGTTCAATCCGACCAGTTGCCGAACTACATCACGCCACCGATGGACAGCATCGGGGCGAACGAATACATCATGACGGTCACGCACGGTGCCACCGACATGATTGGCGTCGGCAACACGAATTTCATCTCCGAACTGAACATCTGGTACCACACCCTCAACGCCGGCTTCCGCACGCAGATCGCCGGTGAGACCGACTGGCCGTGCATCAACGGCGAGAATATCGGCCGAGGCCGCAGCTATGCGAAGGTGGCCAATGCCGGAACGTCGGCAGTGTCGTATCAGGCGCTGCTGGAAGCGAT
>JBBQII010000747.1:0-2164 GCA_038324795.1 Gemmatales bacterium | reverse complement strand
CTCGTAGCCGTTCTGATACTGATTGGGGATCGCCCGGAAGAACAGGCCGCTATTGAGATGCTTGCCGTTGCATTTGCATTCGAGTTGGACGAGGAAATCATCGAGGAGCGTCTCCGTGGCAAGATCGCCGGGACCATTCTTGACGTGCAAGACGCCTGCTTCGACAGTGAACGTCGATTTCTCGCGTTTAGGATCGCCCTTGTAGAGTTTCCAGCCGGCCAAACTCTTGCCGTCGAACAACGGCTTGGCACCTTCGACGCGGTAGGCGACCGAACGAATCTCGACGGTCTGCCCCGCCGGAACGCGGATGCGAAGGGGGGTCGTGCCGGCTCCGATCGCACCGTTCCACCGGGTCGATGCTTCGAGAGGTTTGTCGATCGCTTTCTCGCCCACCTCGATTTTGCTGCCCGTTGTGGAGGCTCCTTCGATGATCAGCGTTCCTTTGGGCAGTCGGCACGTCACCTCGGCGAGGGTCGCTTTCGTGCCGCCCAGGATCAGTTTGCCCTTCTCGATCTTGGCGTCGCCGTCGATCTTCCAGCCGAACGTCGTTTCGCCGTCGAACAGGTGGAGTGTGCCAGGATCGACCTTGGCATCGGCACACAACACCAGCCAAATCACGAGCGGCATCATCGTCCGTCCTCCGTCAGAAGTCGGGTCAACGAGTCGGTCAACGGCAAGCCGCACCGCGACTCGAACCCGAGGAACATGGGTGACGGGTTCGCCTCCAGGAAGACGTACCGCCCCTCGGGGGTCAACCGATAGTCTATGCCGGTCCACGACATCTTCAGCGTCGCCGCGATCTTCAGCGACTGCGCGGCCACATCCGCGGGCAGGTCATGCACCGTAATCACGGGGTTGTCGGTATCCCGGAAGTCGATGCATTCGGACTGCACGTCGCACGCCAGCACACGGTCGCCAGCGACGAACGCCCGAATGTTCGTCCCCGGAATCTCCTCTTGCAGCGTGACCGGGGCGACGGCCAGATTGCGTAAGTTTGCCTCGGTTAGATGGTTCGGCGTCAAGCGCCGGGTGTGTGCCCCGCCCTGGACCGGCTTGAAGATGCAGGCGGAATGCTGGGCCGCGAACGCTCGCACCGATTCGGGATCGTTGCCCAGGCATGTGGCCGGCACAGGCACTCCGAGCGCGGCCACGCGCGCCAACTGAACGGGCTTGGTCTGATGCAGCACGAAGCCGTCCCACCCGTTGACCCACCGCGCCGGCAGCGAGATGAGAAACGACTCGAACATGCCGCGTGCATCGTTGCTCGCGATGAACGATTGCTCGGAATCGGGCAGAGTCACCCCCGGCACGCTGTTGTAGCATCGCCAGTACACCGACCGGATCTGGCCGGGTTGTAGCAGACGCCCCGACGGCAGCCGCACCCGCCACCCGCCCGACGTGGGATCGAGAGCCAAGCGTAGATCCGACGGATACCAGCGGCTGTCGAGCATTTCGACATCGTGACCGCGGTGGTCGAGATGCGCGAGTAGAAACGAAGCGTGATCGTCGTCGTGGCCACCCAGGATAAGTACGGTCATCGGACTCTCCCCAAGGATAATCGACCATCTTATAAAAGACGACGCAATCGTTTCCAGGGTCCGTCTCGTCGTGATACTATCGGAGACGCGATTCTTCCGTAGGGGGCTTTCGTTTCCGCATCCACGACACATGAGGAGATTTGACATGCGACATCCATTCGACGGCATCAACGAACCGACCACGTCCTCGCGGCGCGGCATTCTGGGACTCCTTGCCGCAGCCGCCGGCTACTTTGGCTTCGGCGCGATGGCCCAGGCAGCCGCACCCCCCGCAAGCAAGATCGTGGTCGTCGAAGCCAACCCCGAACCGCCGATGCCGACGACCAAAGCCAAGATTCCCGCCGAAGCGGGCGGCAAACCGGTGACCAACGCCATCGGCGAAGACGGTCGCCCGCGCTTCACGACGCTCGCCGTCGGAGAAGGAGGCGGTGCCGTTACCAAGGCGTTGCGCGAAGCCGGCGCCAGCACCCGCGCCTTGGGCGAAGAGGGCGGCATCAAGATGACCAAAGCCCTCAAGGAAGACGGCAAAGCTCCGGGCATCGCCACCACCCTCGCCGTG
Organism: Gemmatales bacterium; assembly: GCA_038324795.1. GTDB lineage: Bacteria > Planctomycetota > Planctomycetia > Gemmatales > Gemmataceae > JAIOQJ01. The sequence continues at coordinate 67 of JBBQII010000747.1, read as the reverse complement.
GGCGAAGAAGGCGCAAAGAAGGCGGACGATCGCTAATCCGGCACAACCGGGGCCGTGTCAACGGCCC
>JBBQII010000746.1:0-2167 GCA_038324795.1 Gemmatales bacterium | reverse complement strand
AATCAGCACCGGCTTGTCCAAGACGCTGGAGCTCGAGCCGCTCTTGCCGCAGATCGCGGATACGCTCTTCAGCGTTTTCCTCCAGGCCGACCGCTGCTTCATCATCCTGTTGGACGACACCGGGCGAATGATCCCGAAGGTCGAAAAATCCCGGCGCGCCCGTCCCGGCGACGAAGGAACGCGCTTCAGCCGGACGATCGTCAAGCGCTGTCTGCAGTCGCAGCAGGCCTACCTGAGCGAGGATGCCGCGTCGGATGAATCGATGGGGGCGGCGCAGTCGATCGCCGAGTTTCGGATCCGCTCCGTCATGTGCGTGCCGCTGGTCAGCGGTTCCGGCAAATCGCTCGGCGCCCTGCAGCTCGACACGCAGGACGTGTCGAAGAAATTCCGGGATGAAGACCTGAAGCTTCTGACCATCGTCGCCAACTTGGCGTCGATCTCCGTCGAAAAGGCCCAGGCGCACGTTCAACTGCTGACGCGGGAAAAGGAACGCAACGAGATCGAAATCGCACGCAAGGTGCAGATCGGCTTCCTCCCCAAGACCTATCCGTCCGTTGCTTCCTACGAATTCTTCGGCTTCTACAGCCCGGCCCAATCCGTCGGCGGGGATTACTACGACTTCATCGCCCTGCCCGATGGCCGCGTCGCCGTCTGCCTTGGAGACGTGGCCGGCAAAGGCGTCGCCGCGGCACTTTTGATGGCCAAGCTGAGTGCCGAGGTCCGCTTCTGCGTGCTGACGCAGGCGAATCCGGCTCATGCCGTCAACCTGCTCAACAATCAGCTTATCGACGGCGGCATCGGCGATCGCTTCGTGACATTCGCCCTGCTGCTCATCGATCCGGTTGCCCACCAGGTCACCATCGTCAACGCCGGGCATATCAACCCAATGAAGCTGACAACGACGTCCAAGGTCTTCGAGGATGCGATTTCGAATGATCGAAGCGGATTGCCGCTCGGCCTGGTTCAGGGCTATGAATACGAATCGATCGTTGTGCCGATGGAGATGGGCGATCAGTTTCTGATCTTCACCGACGGCATCATCGACGCCGAAGCCCCCAACGACGACCGCTTCAACCACGACGGCATCCATACCGCCGTGAAAGCGCTCACCGGCACCGGCACCGAGTTGCGTCCCAATGTCGTCGGCGACCGGGTCGTCAAGGCGGCCCAGCGCCACATGAACGGCCGCGATCAGTTCGACGACATCGCCCTGGTCTGCTTCGGCCGTGTGGACGCGATGAACCTGACGGGCAGCACCCTGGTGCCGAAACTGGTCGAAACGAAGCCCAGCGGCACGACTCTTTGATACCGTCCGACCGACGAAGAAAGGAAGCCACGATGGCAGGCACGGCATTTCCGGATACCGAAGTCGAAACTGAAATGGAGGCGGGAACCAAGTTCCGCTACCAGCCGCCTTATCACGTCATTCTGCTGGACGACGACGACCACACGTTTGCCTACGTCATCCTCATGCTGCAGGAACTCTTCAGTCATCCGCCCGAGAAGGGCTTTCAGATGGCGACCGAAGTGAACGAATCCGGCCGGGTGATCGTACTCACGACGACCAAGGAACATGCCGAGTTCAAGCAGGACCAGATCCACGCCTACGGCGCCGACCCCAGCAGCAAAAACAGCAAAGGCTCGATGACCGCGATCATCGAGCCTGCGGAGTGATGATTGTCCGAAACGTTGCCCGAAGTCTCACCCCGGGCTATGCTCGGTAACCGCGTTGCGGTCGAGACCTTGCGGCACCGAAGGTGCCGCTGATCATCTACTTCTTTTCGACGCGCTTCATCGACTTGATGACGACGTCTTCGAGCGGCACGTTGGCACCGGCGTCGCCGTTCGTCTTCACGGCCTTGATCTTGTCCACGACTTCCATGCCTTCGATGACCATGCCGAAGGCGCAGTAGCCGTAGCCTTCCTTGCTTGTGTTCGAGTGATCGAGAAAAGTATTGTCCGCGACGTTGATGAAGAACTGCGCCGTAGCGCTGTCCACCACACCCGTGCGGGCCATGGCGATCGTGCCGCGCTTGTGGCTGATGCCCTTATCGGCTTCGTTCTTGATCGGGGCCTTGGTTTCCTTTTCCTTCTTCGTCTTGGCTTCGAAGCCGCCGCCCTGAATCATGAAGTCCTTCTTCGAGTTTTCCTTGCCGATGACGCGGTG
>JBBQII010000745.1:0-2169 GCA_038324795.1 Gemmatales bacterium | reverse complement strand
AACGTCGGCAACAGTGCTTCGGGTGCGACAATCATCACCGAAGTGGCTGCCAGCGGTTCGCCGACCACGCCGGGTAACGTGGCCGCCAACTCCAGCTTCTTCGACCTGACAGGGGCGAACGATGTGTTCAACCTGAATGCGGGTGCGGGCAACACGTTCAACCTGACAATCTCCGATCCGGGCAGCACACTTTCTTTGGATGGTTCCAACTACATCATCACGATCGCCCGGGTAGCCACGGCCGGTAACATTCAGTTGAACGGGGCGACTCAGGTGGCCAACACGACGATCGCCGCGACGAACTACAACCTGGGCAACCCGAGCTTTGTTTCCAGTATCTCGACTTCGCAGTTGTTCATCGACAGCACCGGCACCCTGCTGCAGTTGTCCTTCACCACCACCCCCGAGCCGCACCATGTGCTGCTCGTGTGCGTGGGCGTGCTGCTTCTGGGCATGGGCATCCGTCGCAAGGTCCGCGCAGCGGCGGCATGCTGAGGTTGAAGTTTCCACGCGAGAAGCCGGTTGATGCATGCAATCAACCGGCTTCTTGTCACTTTCCCGCTTTCTGCACCAGTTGCGTTTCACTACACTTCTTTCAACCTCGCCGATACCAGCAATCGCTCCTACCCTTCGAGCCCTTCCATGGCCAAGCGCGCCGTTGCAAACAGCAAAGATGACGAAGTTGATGATCTTCCGCTCGTCGAGTCGATCTATCAGGCAATCCTAGAGAGGATCGTTTCGGGTCGGTTGCAGGATGGGGCAATCGTCAGCGAGCTGGCGCTCTCGCATGACCTGGGCGTCAGCCGGACGCCCGTCCACGATGCCGTACGTCAACTGGTGAAGGACAGTCTGGTGGTGTGGGAACGTGGCCGACGGCCTCGTGTTGCACGCTTCACGTCGGACGACATCTACCAGATTTTCGAGATGCGCAAGTACCTCGAGGGCCCCGCGGCCGAACTCGCGGCCGGGCGGATGGACCGCCGGCACTTGACGCCGCTGCGGAACGGGATCGATGCCCTGCAAACGACTCGCAACGACAGCACGTGGACGGAGCGCTGGGCCGAGTTCGACGACCAGTTCCACAGCGTCATCGCGGAAGCGAGCGGCAACCGCCGGCTCGCGGCGGACATCAACCGCTACCGCCTGCTGCACAAGGTCTTCAACCGGATGGCTACCGATCCGGATGGCCTGCAGTCTGCCATGCGCGAGCATCTCGGGATTCTCGAAGCACTCGAGAACCACGACGGCAAGCTGGCCCGAGAACGGATGATCGCCCACATTTCAGTCTGGCAGGACTACTTCGTGCAGAAGCTGCAGCGCTCGAGTGAAAAAGGACGATGATCAATTCGGCGACGGCAGCGACGCGACGAGGGAATCCGGCTACAATGACGCTCCGCACGGCAGCACCATGCGGAACGTGTTCCTGTCCTCCCCGGAAATTCCATGAGCGATCCGCTGCAGACCCTGCGAGACGCGCTGAAGCAGTCTCCCGACAATCTGCCGCTGCGGCAGCATCTGGCCGAGGCACTGGTGAACTCCGGCCGGCTCGATGACGCGGAGATCGAATACAAGCAGGCCCTCGCGGCCGCGCCGGATCATCTGCCGTTCCGCATCGGTTTGGCGGGCGTCTACTACCGGCAGAGCAAAAACGGCCCCGCACTGGTTATCATCGAAGACCTGCTGAAGAAGAAGGACACACCGGCGGCCGTCTATGTGCTGCACGCGAAGCTGCTGTTCCGCGCGGGCGACGTCGAACGGGCGGTGCGGCAGTACAAGACTGCGATCGATCACGATTCGGCCGCGGCGGACGTGGAGTTCGCCGGTCGGTTGGGAATTGACGCCGACCCCGAAGAGAGCGAAGTGGTTGACGGCCGGGTGCGCGCGTCGATGCACGGCGAACACGAACCTGTTGCTGCCGAGATCGAACGGCCCGACACCGGCTTCCGCGACGTCGGCGGGATGGACACGGTCAAGGACGAGATCCGGCTGAAGATCATCCACCCGCTCAATCACCCGGAACTGTACAAGGCCTACGGCAAGCCGATCGGCGGCGGCATCCTGATGTATGGCCCGCCCGGCTGCGGCAAGACGCACCTGGCCCGCGCGACGGCGGGGGAAGTGCAGGCCGGATTCATCTCCGTCGGAATCAACGATGTACTCGACATGTGG
>JBBQII010000744.1:0-2178 GCA_038324795.1 Gemmatales bacterium | reverse complement strand
GCAGTCGAACCGGAACTGGCCGGGATGGCTGGCAATCTTCGGGCTGTTGTGGCCCGCATATGCCGTGGCGCAAGCAGCGTACAAGATTTACACGGGTGCGGTGACGGCACTCTGATCGCCAAAGAGCCGTGCACGGAGCATGCGGCTTGTCTCACTTCTTTCTTCTCTCAGGCTTCTCGTCGTACAGGTCGGGCAGCGCGTTCGCCTGCATCGCCGGGAGGTTGAACTCTTCGGAACCTTCCTCCTCGGCATCGTCGTCTTCAGTTGTCTTCTTCAGAATCCTGGCGATGTCCTTGGCGTCGAGTTGCTGCGTATACTCTTCCGGCGCGATCGCGGACTCTTCTTCTTCCGTGAACGACACCTTGAACTTCAGGCTGGCAATGTTGATCTGGTCGTTCGGCAACAGCGCCGCCCGGCGGACACGCTGACCGTTGACGCGGGTCCCGTTCGTGCTGCCCAGGTCTCGCAGGAGCAACAGCCCGTCGGTTTTCACGATCACGCAATGCTGCTTCGAGATGCTCTTGTGGTCGAGGTGAATATCGCAGTCGTCCTTGCGCCCCACGAGCATCAGGTCTTTCGTGATGTCGATGGTGGCGATGTCGCTTTCAATCGGCACAAGCTGAACGCGGGTCATAACGGGTTCCCGGAATAATCGAGTTTCATTCAAGGTACCCGATTCACCCGCTGAAGTAAACCGTCCACTGCCGGTTGCATCGGCAACGGCGGCCGCGACACGGCAACAATCGCCCGCCACTCCTTCATCCGCTTCGACGATCGGACCGATACTTTCAGCGATCGCGCCCGTTCCTCATGGATTGAGGTCTCGTCATGCATTACGCCGTCAGCCGCCGTGGGATGTTGCAGGGAATGGCCTTCGCCGGGGCCGCGTTGCCGTTCCTCAACTCTGCCGCATCAGCGCGGGTGCTGCATCGCCATGCCGGCTGGGTCGAAGGCAAAATGACCGGTGCCCAGGCCGTCGTCGAGACTCTCGTTCAGGAAGGGACCGACTGCGTCTATGGCATTCCCGGTGCCCAGGAGAATGAACTCTGGGACGCGATGAAGTCAAAGGGACTGCCGTACCTGCTCGTCACACACGAGTTCTCCGCGGCCACGATGGCCGACGGTTACGCACGCAGCACCGGCAAGCCGGGCGTGCTGTGCGTCGTCCCCGGCCCGGGCGTTACCAACTCGCTGACCGGGTTGGGCGAAGCCCTGATCGACTCGATCCCCGTCGTCGCCATCGTCGGCGACATTGCCCAGGGGGAAAAGTACCGCCCCTTCCAGGTGCATTGCCTCGATCAGGTCGCGCTCCTGAAGCCGGTCACGAAGGGCGTCTTCAACGTCACTGATGTCAGCCAGATTCCGTGCGCCATCCGTCAGGCGTTCCAGCTTGCCGCCAGCGGCGAACCGGGTCCGACCGCCGTCGTCATCCCGTACACGATGTTGATCGACACGCATCACTACAAGGACCCGCCGCTGGCCCCGGCCGGCGTGCCGTTCGACGAGAACGCGTTCCTTCACGCTGTACAGCTGTTGTCGAACCGCAAGCTGCGCATCGGCATCTATGCCGGGCAGGGTTGCATGGATCACGGCGATTCGCTCGCCGCCGTCGCCGAACTGCTGCAGGCCCCCGTGGCCACCAGTGTCTCCGGCAAGGGCGTGATTCCGGACACGCACCCGCTGGCCGTGGGCTGGGGTTACGGCCCGCAGGGGACCGTCACCGCGGAGAAGATCTTCAAGGGCAAGCCGCTGCTGCCCAATCACACGGGCGTCGACCTCGTATTGGCGATCGGCGTTCGCTACAGCGAAGTGTCAACCGCGTTCTACTCGCAGCCGCAATTCAAGTACCAGATCCAGGTGGATGTGAATGCGGACAATCTCGGCAAGGTGATGAAGACCGATGTTTGCGTACATGCGGATGCCGGCATCTTCCTCGCGAAGTTGCTCGAACAGGCCGAGTGCCTGCGCCGCGGGGCCGACGCTCACCTGATCCAGAACATCGCCAAGCTGAAGGCAGAGGACTGCAAGCGCCACAGCGTCCCCGAGGCGAAGTGCGGAACCGACCCGATGTCGCTGATCCTGTCGCTGCGGCGCGCACTGCCGGAAGACGGTATGCTGTTCGTCGATGTGACCTGCAGCGAGCACCTCGCCGCCGAGGCGTACCGCGTCTGCCAGCCG
>JBBQII010000743.1:0-2190 GCA_038324795.1 Gemmatales bacterium | reverse complement strand
CTCCTGGATATTCAGCACCGTCACTCGACCGGCCACGTCGATCGGGCTGACCGAAATCGAATGCGAAGGGATCAGGTATCCCTTCGATTCCAGCACCAGTTCTCCACGGGCGACTTCCTGCTTGTCGGCACTTCGGCCCGCTGATTCACCGGGCTTGGCCGGCGCGTCGATTGGCGGCGGGGCGGTACTCTTCTGCCTGTAGGAGCGGATGCCGACGCCGGCCCACGTGAGCGCGAGGACGATGCACAGCGCCCAGGGCAGCCAGGTGTTGCCGGATTTCGCATTGGTGCTGCCGGCATTATCGAGACGGTCAGTCAACTGCAGTTCGCGAACGCGGTCCTTCAGCGACGGAGTACCATTCGTGGCGGCGTTGTTATCATTCACGATCATTCTCCTTCGCCTTGCGGCGCGGGGCGTCGCCGCCGAAGAGGGGGGCCAGAACGCCGATGCAGAGCTTCAACATTTCCTTGCGGTCGATGGCATCCGGATCAGCGGCCATCTGCATGAACAGGCCATGGATGATTGCCTGCATGAACGACGCCAACGTCCGCGGTGAAACGGAGCGGGCCAACGGTGTCACGTGCCGGGCGGTGCGCTTCCAATGTTCCGCGGCATGCGAACGCCAGTCTTCATACAGGAAAGCCAGGCGTTGGCGGAAGTCCTCGCGATGGGCCATCTGCGCGAGGAACGTGTGCTGCAGGGCATGGAACTCGGGCCCCAGATCGCCGGGTCGGGGCGGGCCGAGCACCATCAGCAGTAGTTTGTGCACCATCTCCCACGAGGAATGGGTGCGTTCCATTTCTTCTCGCGGGCCGTCCTGCGCTTCCATCCGCTGGTACATCAGCAGCAGCAACCGGTCGAAGACCGCCAGCAGAATGTCTTCCTTCTGGTGGAAGTAGTAGGTCAGCTGGCCGCGCTTCATGCCGGTCGCATGCTCGATCTTCGACAGCGAGAGGTGGTGCAGACCGTGATGCGCGATGATGTCGATGGCCGCCTCGACAATCTGCTCGCGACGGATCGCGGCAATGTCGATGCGGCCGCGGACTACAGGCATCGGCAACGGACTGATCGACACATCAACTCCCTTAGTTAGACCAATCAGACCATTTTTAGGCTGAACGGACTAGCGACGTCAATGGCAGTTCCAGTTCGCCGGAAATTTGAAACCCATCGTGACCCCGAGCGGGTAAACTCGATCAACTCGACTTATTCTCCGTTGGGAGCTAATGATGGTTCGCTTGGCCCTGGCCGTCGGCTTCATGCTGACCGGTGTCTCTGTCGCTTCGTCCGCCGCGCCCGACCCGCTGCGACTGATACCCGACAAGGCGGATCTGGTTATCAAGATCGAGAACCCGCGTGTTTTTCTCGAAGGCATCAAGTCATTGGATGCCGTTAAGGATGTGACGCAGCTCGACGTGGTGCGGAAAGCACTCGATTCGGCCGAGGCCCGGCGGTTTTTCGAACTGATCGCCTACTACGAACGCGACTTGGGCCATCCCTGGCCGGTGCTGGTGGACAAGCTGGCCGGGGGCGGGATCGTCATCGGCAGCAAGATCAACAATGGTATCGATGACCCGGTGCTGTTTGTCGTGCAATCGACGGATGAGAAGTTGCTGGCCAAGTTCATTGAGAAGGCGACTGCCGTCATCGAAGATGAGTTGGCTCTTTCGGGCGGCAACAACAAACTGGTGAAGCAGAAGTACGAAGGGTTCGACACGCTGAGTTTCGGCAACGATCTGCATGCCTGCCGGATCGACGGCGTGCTGATCTTCTCGAACAAGCCCGAGGCGCTGAAGAAGGGAATCGATCAGCACCGGCAGAACATCTCACAGGGCGGCAAACCCGCGGAGAACATGCTCGGCTCGGCCAAGCTCACGGCAGGGCGCAAGCTGCTGCCGGCCGATCCGCAGGTCTGGGTTTGGTACAACTTCGACTACATCAAGAACCGCGACGAGGTGAAGGATAACCTGAAGACACCGCGGGACAATGCGATCCTGACGGGCCTGTTCGCCGGTTACCTCGACGTCATCCGCCGGTCGGAGTTTCTCGTCGCGGGACTGTATCGCAACAAAGACGGTTACGCGTTGACAGTCCGCATGCCGGCCGGTCGCGACGGCATGGCCGAGGATGTGGACCTGCACGTGCCGCGCGATTCGAAGGTACCAGGCACGCTACCGCTGCTGGAGCCCA
>JBBQII010000742.1:0-2213 GCA_038324795.1 Gemmatales bacterium | reverse complement strand
ACCTCTACCCTGCCGGGAAGATCAAAGTCGGCCATGAGTGGAACATCGACCCGTCCGCCTTCAAGAAAGTCCTCGGCTCGAACATCAGCGATGCCAAGGGGACCGGCAAAGCCAAGTTCCTGCGTATCGAGAAGTATGCTGACGAAGAGTGCGCGGTGCTGGAAATGGACCTCGACGTGACGGCGAAGCTCAAGCAGGAAGACAGCCTGCTTGACGTCGCAATCAAGGGGAAAGTGAAAATCTACCGCTCGATCGCCTCGGCCATCGATCTGAAGTTCAACATCGACGGCACGGCCAAGTTCTCGGGTACGGTCGAAGAGGACGGCATGAAAGTCAACATGACGTTCGGTGGCAAGATGGTCGGCGAAGGCACCAGCAAAGTCATCAAGAAGTAATCGATGAACCCTGGCCATCGCCCCCGCCCGGGCTTCACTCTGGTCGAACTGCTGGTGGTGATTGCCATCATCGCAGTTCTCATCGGCCTGTTGTTGCCGGCTGTTCAGAAAGTGCGAGAAGCCGCGGCAGCGACCCGCTGCCGCGGCAACCTGAGGCAGTTGGCTCTTGCCTGTCATTCACATAGTGATGGAGTTGGCCGCTTTCCTGCTGGCATCGCCATGCCCGGTCCGGACGGACGGTACACTTCGCTTTTCGTTGAACTGCTGCCCTACATCGAACAGAACAATCTGGCCGACCGCATCGACCCGTTCAACCCTGGGACCACGCTTGGACCCAGTGGTTCCCCCGCTGCCGCGGTACTGTCCCTGTTAATCTGTCCCACCGCTCACGTTGAGCAGAACCCGGTTATCAGCGGCACGATTGCAACAGGCATCACTACGTACGGCGGCAACGCGGGCACCGTCTCGTTCCCCCAGAGCCGTGCAACCAACGATGGCATCTTCGGCTACAGCACGACGACGAAGTGGGAACATGTCCGCATCGACGATGTCCGCGACGGCACGTCGCAGACGCTGCTTCTGGGCGAACGAATCATCGGCGACGGCAATCTCGACAGCTATCTGTCCGCCCCCTTCGACACGCCACCGGACCCGCCGCTGCAATTCTTTCCCGGTTACGCGGGCTGGTATGCCCGGCCCGGGCCGAACGTCGGCGGGGGCACCCTGCTCTCCGGAAACATAACCGTTGGTTCGAAGTTCCCCACGGCGTGGAACCCACCGCCGATTCCACCACCGCCCCTGCCGCCGCCACCGCCCCCGGACCCGATTGTCTGGAAGACGTTCGCCCCCGGCGTGTGGGACCGCGTCAGCGCGTTCGGCAGTAAGCACCCGCAGGGGTCGCATTTCGCATTGGCGGACGGGTCGGTCAGGTTTCAATCGGCAACATCGAGCAAAAAAGTGCTGCGCGTGATGAGCACGCGCAGCGGCGGTGAAGTGGTGGGCGATTAAGGTCGGTCACATCGCGTTCATGTGATAGATGATGCGATCGGCAAACGCTTCGCTGCTGACGCCGGCCTGCTCACCGTAGCCGGCGAATTGACGGGCGATGTCGTAGGTGACGTGCAGCTTGCCGCCGGGCCCCTTCTTCGCGGTCTCTTCGCTTTCGGCAAACGTCTTCTCGACCGCCTTTGTCACCAGTTCGGCCGCTTCGAACCAGCCCATGAACTCGAACAGGAGCACGCCCGACAGCAGCACCGCACCCGGATTGGCCATGTTCTTGCCGGTGTACTTCGGCGCGGTGCCGTGGGTCGCTTCAAACATGGCCGCGGAGTCGCCGATGTTCGCACCAGCCGCCAGACCAAGGCCGCCCGTCAGCGCGGCCACGGCATCGGACAGGTAGTCGCCGTTCAGGTTTGGCGTGGCGAAGACCGAGTATTCATCGGGCCGAAGCTGGATCTGCTGGAAGACGCTGTCCGCAATGCGATCCTTGATCAGCAGTTTGCCGGCCGGGGTCTTGCCGCCGAAATTGGCGTAAACCTCGTCCTCGGTGACGATCTGATCGCGGAACTCAGCCTTGGCAAGTTCGTAACCCCATTCCTTGAACGCGCCTTCGGTGAACTTCATGATGTTCCCCTTGTGCACGATCGTCACGCTGGGCAGTTTCTTGTCGAGCGCGTACTTGATCGCCATGCGCATCAGCCGCTTCGAACGTTCCGGCGTCATCGGCTTGATGCCGATACCGGCGGAATCGAGCACCAGGTCGGGCCCGTAGCCCATCTCGCGCAGGAAGGCGACGAGTTTTTTTTGCTTCTCCGAGCC
>JBBQII010000741.1:0-2224 GCA_038324795.1 Gemmatales bacterium | reverse complement strand
TGGCCCTTCAGCGTGCGCAGTTCTTTGCCCGTGGATGTGTCCCAGATTTTGGCCGAACGGTCTTCGCTGCCGGAGGCCAGGAACAGGCCTCGCGAACAGAATGTCACTGACCAGATGTCTTCCTTGTGACCTTCGTACCTGCGAGCCTCCATTCCGGTATCCAGGTCCCAAAGGCGGATAGTGCGGTCCCAGCTTCCCGAGGCCACTTTGTTCTCCTCCGGGTGGAACGCCACGGCGTAGACGCCGCCCTTGTGCCCGGCGAACTTCGCCCGTTCGCGGGCTTCGCCATCTTGAATCTCCCAGATGTTGACCATCATGTCGCCCCCGCCGGACGCGAGCAGTTTGCCGTCGGGCGAGAACGCCAGCGACATGACAACACCCGTATGCCCGGTCGTCGTGATCGGCTTCCACGTATTGATGTCCCATACGCGGACTTCGCCGCTGCGTGTTCCCGTGGCCAAATGCTTGCCGTCCGGCGAGAAAGCGAGCGAGCGGATCGGTGTTTTCAGGTCGTGGCGGTCGTGTTCCCTGTTGGACTTGGTATCCCAGAGCATGACCAGGCCGTCGTCGCCGGCGGTCGCCAGTAGACTGCCATCGTGGTTGTACGCCAGGTTCCAGACCGGTGACTGATGGGCAGTGATCCGGCCTCGCAGTTGCCCGGTGTGGGCGTTCCACAGCCGTACGCTGCCATCGTCGATCGCCGTCGCCACTGTCTCGCCATCGGGCGAATAGGCCACCGACCAGATCGGCCCGGTCCCGGCATCCAGCGTCAAAAGCGGCTTTTGGCCTTCGTCCGCGAGGGTCACCACCTGCGGATTCCGCTGGCGTTGGCCAATGACGGTCCACGCGGTAAGCTTTGTCAGTTCGCTCAGCAGCAACAGGCCGTTGAACGCCAGCAGCGTGATGGCGACCCAGCGTGCATTGCGGCCCCACCAGCCCCGACTCAGCCTCGGCAGACCGTTGGTCGAGCGGCGTACGACCGGCATGCCGAGCGGCGTCGTCGACAAGTGGCTCAGCCGCTCGGCCACTTCGGCCGCGCTCTGGATCCGTTCTTCGGGCTTCTTCGCCAAAAGGTGATCGATGATCGAAGCGAGTTCAACCGGAACCTTCGGATTAATCTCACGGACCGGCTTATGCCGGCCTTCGGTCACCGCGCGAAGCACGACAAAGGCGGATGACCCCCGGAACGGCGGGCTGCCGGTGCTCATCGCGTACAGCACGCTGCCCAGGCTGAACAGATCCGAGCGATGGTCGAGCGTGTCGCCGCGCGCCTGCTCGGGGCTCATGTACAGCGGGGTGCCGGCAACGAAGCCGGTCTGCGTCAGCTTGGCATCCTCGGTGGCACGCGCCAGGCCGAAGTCGGTCAGCAGCACTTTGCCGGTGCCCGATTCGAGCAGAATGTTGGCCGGCTTGATGTCCCGGTGAATCAACGTCTGTTCATGCGCGGCCGCGAGCCCCGCGGCCGTCTGCTGGCCGATGCGGACAATCTCGGAAACCTCGAGCGGACCGTTCTTCTCATCGAGCAAATCCTGCAACGACTGCCCGGTGATGAGCCGCATGACGAGGTACGGAAACTCGTCGCGGTGCTTCTCGACATGGTGTACGGCCACCACGTTCTCATGCGAGATCGATGCCGCGGCCCGCGCTTCGCGGATGAAGCGGTTGCGGGCCAGGTCGTTCTTCGCGTACTGCGGATCGAGAACTTTCAGCGCGACCTGCCGCTGCAGGCAGACATCGAGCGCCCGCAGCACCAACCCCATGCCGCCCTTGCCGACGAGTTCAACAACGTGGAAGCGGCCGAGCTTGCCGATGGTGCCCGGCTCTTCGGGCGGGTCGAGGAACTTCAGCACATCCTCGTCGATCGCCGTGGTGATTTCGGCTTCATCCTGCCCGCGCGTGACGGCCAGCGGGCCATTGGACACTTTCACCAGTTCGCGTTCGAGTTCACGCACGGCGGGCCAGTAGGCCGAAGTGCGCTCGGGGCGAACGTTCTCGGTACTGCACGCGCAGGCCAGCAATCCCGGACCGCCCGCGGCAATGTCTTCAATCTTCTTCTGGCAGCTTTCGCAAGCATCGAGATGGGCCGTCAGGCGCGATTGATCGCCATCGGCGATGTCGCCGTCGATCAACCGCTTCAGGTCCCCCGTCGGGGGACACTGCGTACAGATTTGTGCGGCCATAATTCACTTGCCGCGTCCCGTCGGGACGCTCGCTGAACGGGGGT
>JBBQII010000740.1:0-2228 GCA_038324795.1 Gemmatales bacterium | reverse complement strand
CCCCCCTTTGTTTTTTTTTTGTTGGGGTGGTTGGTGGGGGGCACCCCGGGTGCCGCCGGGTTCTGGGGGGCTCGCAACACCGCCCCCGGGTGTGGGGCGCCCCACGGCAGTGGTGGCCACGTTACCCCGCGCCGCCGAGAGCTTCCTGGGCTTGCTTGGCGTCGTCGTAGATGGCCCAGAGGGTGTCGAGCGCGGTCTGCCGCAGCAGTTCGCGGATGCGGTCGGAGACGCCGGCCAGCACCATTTCGCAGCCTTGCCGTTTCACGATCAGGTGGCAGCGCAGCAGGAACGAGATAAACTCGGACCCGAAGAAGTGTACCTTCGACAGGTCGATGATGATGTCCGTGGATGGCCGATCGCGCAGCGGCGCGAGGACCATCTGGGCCGCCGTCTCGATGACGTTGGAGGGCAATTGCTCGACTTCGGGAGACGGGATGACGATGACCACGTCGCCGCGGCGCAGCAGTTGAAAGTATTCACGATCCTGGTCAGCGGCCGTCGCGGCACTCATGCGATCTGCTTCCTTGAGAACTGAAACCCGTTGCAGATTACCGTAACGGACAGGGCAAATCAAGTAGCTGCTGGGGAATGGTGTGCGCCACCGAACTGTCGGTCCTGAAATTTGTCATGTACTGCGAAGAATTTAACCACGGATAGCACCGATGGCACGGATAGCACGGATGAAATCCACGGAATCGCATCGCTTCCGTCGTGTCTTCATCCGTGTCGTCCATGTTATCCGTGGTAAGTTCCTTTTTGGTTGCAGCCGAGCCGGTCCGAACTTTGTGTCGCGGCTTCACCGTTGAGTGTCGCTGCGGCTGATGTTACACGTCCCACCGGATCGAACTCCCTCCCTCCTGCCGAGACACGTTATGCGCACCTTGCTTGTTCCCTGTTTGTTGATCATCGCTTTGAATCTGCACGCGGCGGACGATTGGCCGCCGGCGCTCAAGGGCGAGAAGAACGGTACCGTCACGCTGACAACCGATCAATTCCTGCAAGTGCCGGAGAACGTCGCTGCTGCCGTGAAGAAGGAAGGGGCCGCCCCGTTCACGGTGGCGAAGATGCCGCCGACGGTGAAGCTGGCCTATCACCGCGATCTGGGGCTCGATGCGATGACGCGCCGGCTCTGGTCCACCTGGGGGGATATCGGCGTTGCGAAGGACGGCCGGGTCTACGTCGGCCTCGGCGACCATGCCGATGACGTCAGCGGCAACGCCCGTTGCTTCATCTATCAGTGGGACCCGAAGACGGCGGAGCTGAAGCGAGTTGTCGATATGAACGAAGTGATTCCGCCGGCGAACGGGCAGCCGGCCTGGTCGAAAGTGCATGCCAAGATCGACGAAGGCAATGACGGCGGCATCTACTTCTGCTGCACACTTAACGATGGCAACCGGGCCAAGCTGCCCACCTACAAGTGGAACGACACGCTGCCCGGTGCCCAGATTTACCGCTACGACCCCGCCACGGGGGGGACGGCTGTCTTCGCCAACCTGCCGGCGAAGCGCTGCACGGCCACGTCGCTGTTCGACCCGGTTCGCAACGTCTGGTGGTGCAATCTCGAAGCGGGTGAAGGCAATGCGCTCTGGGGCATCGACATGGCGACGAAGAAACCGGTCTTCCAGGCCGAGGACGGCAGCATGGGCTTCAACCGCAACTTCGCACTGGCGAAAGACGGCTCGATCTACTTCAACGGCAAGGACTGCATCGAACACTTCGACCCGGTAAAGAAAACGATAACGCCGACGAAGAGTTCGTTCGGCAAGTCGCCCGGCATGCGCGCCTCGACGCGGGAAACCAAGGACGGCTGGATCTACGGCACCACGCATTCCACCAACCAGTTGTTCCGCTACCGCCCCACCGACGACAAGCTCGAACTGCTCGGCCCGGTCTGGCTCAGCGGCAGCTACACGGCCGTGATCGAACTGTCGCCCGATGAAAAGTACCTGTATTACCTGCCCGGGTCGCACGGCGGCGCGTTCAAGGACGGCACGCCGGTGATCCAGTACGACATTGCCGCAGGCAAGCAGAAAGTGTTGGCGTTCCTGGCCGCTGCGTTCGACAAGGAACACGACTATGTGCCCGCCGGAACCTACGGCCTGAAGACCAGCCCCGACGGCGGCAGCCTGTATGTAAACTTCAACGGCCACCCCGGCGATAAGAATCGCCCCAAGAACATGAAGCCGATCGGCTTCGGGCTCACGAGCTTCGCTCAAATCGACATTCCC